>JAUWJE010000158.1 GCA_030607835.1 Candidatus Fermentibacterota bacterium
CAGGTAATTACATTGCAGTTGTCATGCCCTATTCCGAGGGAAACAGCGGAAGGTTTTCACTGCAACTTGAGATTCTGGACGAGGAAGCCTTGCAGAGACAGGAAGTACAGGCCAGCGAGCCCGGTACAGACTACACCTCAGAAATTATGGAGAACCAGAACTTCGCCATGGGCTGGTGGCCTGAAATGAGGGACAACTGGGAGGTTCCGGAATTTCTTTCTCCTCTGTCTCCCGTTACCGGATTCATATTCACAATCGAGAATGCTCTGGTGTACGAAGTAAATGCTTCAGGCGATGTGGATGTATGCCTTACCCTTCTCAGGAGAGATGAGGACGATAACATTGAATTCATCTCATCCAATGATGATTACGGCGATCTTGGTTCCAATTCAAGGATTGTCGAACCCCTTCTTCCAGGTGAGTACATAGCTCTTGTATCACTTTACAGCGGATCGGGCGGCAGCGAAGTAACATTCTCCTACGATGAAACAGAAGAGACAATCAACACTCTCAGACCGGGTAGAACGGTCTCGGAATACCTGCCCTATGATATAGAAAACCTCCTTTATCAGATGAACCTGCAGGAGGGATACAGTTATTCCATCTCCGCTGAAAGTGCTGAATTGGATCCCATGATTACTTTGATACTGGCTGACGGACATCGGCTTACAGATGATGACGGTGGTGACGACACTAACTCGCTTCTCAATTTTACCGTCAATTCCGGTCAAGGCGGAAACTGTTTCCTTATTGTTGAGAAATACTCCGGAGGAGAGGGTACATTCACGGTAAGGCTGGAGGAGACAGACCGCTAAGTTGGTGGGGTCCTCGAAAACAGCGGAACTCATCAGAAGAATCTCAATAATGTATCAGGTACTCATCATACTGAGTTGATTTACTCAAAGTAATGAGCAAAATGTTAAAATGTAGTGCCTGACCCCAGAAAGTTAGCCTAGAAGGAGGACTTGATCAGAGCCCACGTGGATTGTTCCAGAGCACCAGGGGTAATGGTAGTGACCACAACATTATCGAACTCCGCCCATGCTGGTCCAATTCCATTTGCTTGGGTCGCATAAAGCACAACACAGCCATTGTTTATGTATGTGGTATCTGATACTTCAAGCATCCATCCAGCAGGTTCGGGATCCGGATCCTGCCATACCTTTGCTCTCAGAGTACCCCCATCGCACTCAAATCTGACCCAGTAATGTTCGTCCCAGTCAATGGGACAGTATATTGATCCAAGATCCTCCCAGTTCTCTGGCCCACCATCAATTCTCAAGATTAAAAAACTAAGACCGTCAGCCCATAGGCACCAGATATAGCCGTAATCCCCAAGGCTATACCTGACGCCTACACCCACCAAAAGGCTTGGTAGATGCGGGATACACTCTGCCAACACGGAGTAGTCCTGAACCGTCATGAACAAGCTGGCGCTGTCTCCCCGGGCCACGGTAGGTGGGACCTGACCGGTTCCATCGTAAGATATATCGTACCTCAGACTTTCATTGACGAAATAGTTACCCTCAGGCCTGACTATTATCCATCCGATTGCATCCCCGTCATTGAAATCATCTTCGAAGAGTATATCCTGTGAGAAAAGTACCGTTGAAAGAACAAGAAGCGCAATTGTGAGAGTTTTCATCTCTACACCCCCTTGAACCGTCTGAGGCAAGTTCAGATCGAAGGGGCAGAGAACATCTGGACTGCCACAGACTAAAAATGTGGCAGTTGGAATTCCGGAATGTGCATGCTTCATGCAATACAGTTGAAACAAATGCTATACAATTAGCTCTTCAACTGCTGTCTAACGAAATTCCAGCATGTTAATTATTCAAATACTCAGTTGAATGTCAAGTCATTAATATCATTAGACCACTCGGATTGCTTGATACGTAATTACACCTGCAAATTTCACCAACTGATCTGATATCGATAACCACGCTTCTGCCACTGTCCGCGGTGGTCCTTGTTCTGACATATGTAAACAGAATGAAACGTACAAAGTGAACCGATGATCGTGACCCGGCATGAAAGCTGCATTATCTTACACTCTGTACAGTCCGAATACTAACAATTTCTGATGGGTGGTTCATTATGAAGCTGAAGCAGGCCGCGATTCTGATCCTGGTGATAGTGCTTGTTATTATCGTCATTCAGAACTCTAATGTAGCGGATGTACATCTTCTTTTCTGGAAGGTAAGCATGTCCATGATAATCCTTATCTTCTCCGTTGCCTTAATAGGTTTTTTGATCGGATATCTTTCACATCATTTCATCATGGAGCGCAAGAAGAACAGGTGATTTCCATCGGAAGAATTCATCTTTTTCCCTCAGGTCTGTTACAGGAGTAAATGTGAAGGAGCTTTGGAATGAGACCGGTATTCAGGTTATTAAGTACTGAACTTATTGAGAGAATAATCTCAGAGGCGCGGGATATCCTGTGTAATCTGGGCATGGAAATCCATAATGACGGTATCCTTTCAATGCTCTCCGATCATGGCGCGAGTGTGGATTCAGGGAAAAAGCATGTGGTTTTCACTGCTGACATTATCGATAAAGCTCTTAAAACAGCACCGGATTCAGTGAAGCTCGACGATGTTATGGGCAGACAAACACATGATCTGACGGATCACAACGTTTACTTCACTCCCGGCTCCGCAGCCATCAATATTCTTGATCCCAGAAGCGGTGAAATCAGAAAACCATCAACCGCAGATTATGTAGAGTACGCGATGCTGATAAGCAGACTGGATAATATCGCTTCCCAGAGTACCGCGTTCATTCCCGCAGATGTTCACGAGAAGATATCGGACAGCTACAGGCTTTTCCTGAGCCTTCTGTACTGCGAAAAACCTGTGGTTACAGGTGCTTTTACAATTGATGCTTTTAACGTTATGAAGGATCTGCAGCTTGCCATCCGCGGATCTGCCGATGAACTCAGGAAAAAACCTCTTACTATATTCTCATGCTGTCCGACTGCTCCTCTGAAGTGGAGCGACGTTACTTCTCAGAACCTGGTTGACTGCGCGAAGTACTTCATACCAGTTGAGTACATCTCAATGCCGCTTTCCGGTTTCATGGCTCCCGTAACCTTGGTTGGAAGTCTCGTGCAGCATACGGCCGAGACATTAAGCGGTGTTGTGCTGAGCCAGCTTACACAACCTGGAACCCCTATTATCTATGGAGGTTCACCTGCAGCGTTTGACATTCGGTACGAGACTACACCGATGGGGGCTGTGGAAACGCAGATGATCGATTGTGCTTACAATGAGATAGGCAAATATCTGAATCTTCCCACTCAGGCGTACATTGCTCTGAGCGACGCGAAGCAACTGGACGCTCAGGCAGGATTGGAGACCTCAATGGGCGCAACTCTTGCTGCCCTGTCAGGGATAAACAGCATATCCGGACCCGGAATGTTGGATTTTGAAAGCTGCCAGAGCCTTGAAAAACTGGTCGTGGATAACGAAATCTGCGGAATGACCCTCAGGTTGATCAGGGGAATAGAACCGAAAGAAGATTTTCCCGCTATACCGATTTTCGAGGAACTTCTTAAGGAAAAGCACCTTCTGATTGCCGATCACACAAGAAAATACCTCCGTGATGAGCATTATTTCCCAGGGACTGTAATTGACCGCGCGAACAGTTCCAGGTGGAAGGAAGAGGGGAGCCTGACCATCGGTGACAGGGCAAAACTGGAGATTGAAAGGCTGCTGGATACCTGGGAACCCACAGGGCTGTCTGATGATGTTCTGGCGGAAATGACCGTTATGATGAAAGAGGAGGCCGCAAAGTTCGGGATGGATTCACTCCCGCATGAGAATTTATGAGATTGATTGTTGATTTTGCTTCTGAAGAAATAAGTTTTGACCGAGTTGAAATACTACGCAGCCAGGGTGTACCCCATGAAGCCGAAGTAAGCGAGAACTTCGAAAGAATATATGAAGGAGCAACTGAACTGTTCCATGATCTTGCAGAGCTAAAAGGGATAATGTCCGGGATTGAAGTATCCCATTTCGAGGAAGTATTCCGAGGAGAAGGGCTGAACGAGAAAGAGAACCCGGTAGAGGATGTTTACAGGAAAAGCAGTTCTCTTGCTCTGTTCGCTGTTACACTCGGACCTGTACTCAGTGAAAAAGTGACGGAACTCTTTGACAACGGAGATTATGCGGATGGATATATGCTTGATTCTGTCTCGTCATATGCTGCAAATAAACTGGCAGAGCTTGCAGCGCAGCATATGCAATTGGAACTTGCCGTGGTGGAACCGTCAACTTCGCAGCGGGTTCTCTGCTACAGCCCGGGGTACTGCGGATGGCATATAAGCGGACAGAAAAAATTGTTTGAAGCTCTTCATCCTGAAGAGATAGGTATTACATTGAATGAGAGTTGCCTCATGAGCCCGATTAAATCCGTATCCGGAGTGCTTATTTCCGGTCCAGCGGAAATACATAAATTTGTGAATTCATATCCGTTCTGTAATACATGCACTGCCAGATCATGTATCAAGAGGATGCGGAATTTGACCATTATGAATGCACCGGAGGATAAATATGGAACTACTTAATCAGATCTCTTTCAATCTGCAGAACGGTTTTGATGAAACAGTAGTGGAACTGACAAAAGAAGCTGTTAAGAAACAGATACCTCCGAAAGAAATACTGAATAATGGTCTGATTGCCGGGATGAATGTTGTTGGCGCGAAATTCAAGAATCATGAAATTTTCCTTCCCGATGTTCTGCTTGCCGCAAGGGCAATGAATGGTGCGATGGAGGTGCTGAAGCCGCTTCTGATCAAGGATGGGATTCCAATAAAGGGAAAAATTGTGATAGGTTCCGTGAAGGATGATCTGCATGATATCGGGAAGAACCTGGTGGCGATTCTTCTCAAAGGTGCTGGATTTGAGGTCATTGATCTTGGCAACGATGTTCCGGCGGAGAAGTTCATCAGAGTAGCCATAGAAGAGAACGCTCATGTAATCGGAATGTCCGCTCTTCTTACCACAACTATGCCTGTAATGAAAAAAGTCGTTGATATGGCAAAAGACGAGGGGCTCTCAGGTAAAGTCAGAATCATCGTGGGAGGAGCGCCTGTTTCAAAGGAATATGCCCTTGAGATTGGTGCTGATGCGTACAGTTACGACGGCGCCAATGCTGTTGAAACCGTTGAAGGGTTCTTTGCGGAAGGCAGTTAATGAAAAAACTGCTTGACCGCCTCCACAATGGTGAAATACTGGTTGCGGACGGAGCCATGGGAACCTTACTGATCGAACGGGGACTCAAAAGCGGTGAGTGCCCCGAAGGTTTGAACCTCTCAAGGCTCGGTATACTTGAGGAAATCGCCAGGCTCTAC
>JAUWJE010000129.1 GCA_030607835.1 Candidatus Fermentibacterota bacterium
CGTACTAAGAACCCGGCTGGAAAACCTAATGCGCCGACCTGTCGCAAATGAAATAAATCTCAGAGAAATCGGATGGACAACCAAGGCCAGGCTGGTCAGGCGCGAAGCGGTGAGAAAAGCTGTCAGCAGCGGCGCTCCCGCAACAGGTACACATCATATTCTTCTGGCTCTTTTATCAGTAGGAAATTGTCAGGCTTCAAGCATACTTCGAGAGAAGGGTGTATTCCTGAAAGCTGCAGAAGATGCAGCCGCTGAGCTTCCCCTGCATATTGAATCCGACAGTGATTTAAAACAGAAACAGACTCAGGAAATACCGGGAATTGATTATTTCTGCAGAGATCTGACAAAGATGGCTCAAGAGGGTAATCTTGATCCTGTCATAGGCAGAGAACAGCAGATAAACAGAGTCATGCAGGTTCTATGCAGACGAAAGAAATCAAATCCGGTCCTCATTGGTGAGCCAGGTGTAGGGAAGACAGCTATTGTTGAAGGCCTTGCCAGCTTGATTGCATCCGGAAAAACACCCAATCTTCTGGCGGGAAAGCGCGTTCTTGCTCTTGATATGGCTGCCGTTGTAGCAGGTACGAAGTATCGAGGACAGTTTGAGCAGAGAATGAAGAAACTGCTGACTGAGGTTGCCGAATCCGGAGATATTATTCTTTTCATCGATGAGGTTCATGTTCTGGTTGGAGCAGGTGCCGCTGAAGGTGCGCTTGATGCTGCTAATTTGCTGAAACCGGCTCTGGCAAGAGGTGAACTCCAGTGCATAGGAGCTACCACACTTGATGAATACAGGAAGCGTATTGAGAAGGATGGAGCTCTTGAAAGACGTTTTCAGCCTGTTCCTGTAGATCCGCCGGGAGTATTGGAAACCATTGAGATATTGGAAGGCCTCAGACACAGGTACGAGGAGCATCACGGAGCAGTATACACTGATGAAGCTATTCAGGCATGTGCAAAGCTTGCCTCAAGATACATAAGTGGACGATTTCTTCCTGACAAGGCAATCGATGTGATGGATGAAGCTGGATCCAAGAACAGAGTATCCCATTATAAAATACCGCAATACATACAGGATATGATTGATGAACTGACCGACATACGGAGCCAGAGGCAGGAAGCATCCGGGAGGGAAGATTTTGAAGCAGTGCTTTCGCTTCGTGAACAGATGGAATCACTCGAGAAGAGATTGGCTGAAACTCGATCAGCATGGCTGTCGGAGATCCAGATTACACCGGTTTCGGAAGATCAGGTAGCGGAAGTAGTATCCGATATGACGGGTATTCCAGTCAGCAGGGTCGGCAGAAGCGAGACTGTGGGGCTGCTTGATCTCGAGGATCGCCTTTCTGAAAGGATTGTAGGTCAGTCGGAAGCGATCAGAACAATATCCGGAGCGATCAGACGAAGCCGTGTCGGGCTCCGGGATATAGACAGACCCGCCGGGACTTTCCTGTTTCTGGGCCCTTCAGGAGTCGGCAAGACTGAAAACTGCGAGGATTCTGGCTGAAATGGTTTTTGGAGATCCGTCCGCGTTAATCCGAATTGATATGTCGGAATTCCAGGAGAGCTTCGCCGGTTCAAGGCTTGTAGGAGCTCCTCCAGGCTATGTCGGATATGACGAGGGTGGACAACTGACCGAAAAAGTTCGGCGAAGGCCTTATTCCATTGTACTTCTCGATGAGATAGAAAAAGCTCACACTGATTTATATAACATGCTGCTTCAGGTTATGGATTATGGTCGAATGACTGATAATTATGGAAGAGAGATCGATTTCACCAACACGATACTGATTATGACAAGCAACATCGCTTCCCGGGATCTTATTTCGGGAAGTAGACTTGGATTCTCAGCCGATGATAAAGATTCAGAAATTGAACGAGTAGATAGCATTATTCTTGATGCGCTGAAGAATCGATTCAATCCGGAATTTCTTAACAGAATTGATGAGATTGTCGTATTCAATCAACTGGAATTCTCTGATATGGAGAAGATTGTGAATCTTCAGATGAACGCTGTCAAAGAGAGGCTTTCTGTAATGGGTATCTCAATTTTACTTTCACCTGAAGCAATATCTTTGATAACTGAAGCTGGTTACGACCCTGAAGCAGGCGCCAGACATATCAGGAGAACGATAAGAAGGCTCCTTGAAGATCCTCTGACTGACGCAATACTCAGAAACGAGTTTTCTTCCGGTGATTCAGTGACTGCAGTCAGAGAAGAAAATAAAATTCTATTCAGAATTTCCGAAGATCGAAGTAAGGAAGAAATCAACACGAACACAATACATGGAAGAGTCGAGAATTGAGATATAACTTCATTATTCTTCTAGTTGCTGTAATATCAGTATCGGTCGCTCTGGAAGTGGGATCGATTGATGTAACCGGCAACTCCTTTGTTAGTGACAGTCTGATAATACGTGTCTTCGGACTCAATCCGGGAGACACTTTTTCGGGCAGGGCTATTCAGCGTGGAACCTCAGATCTGTTCAATCTTGGATATTTCGGCAGCATTGAAATTCAGGCTGATACTGTTGATGGTCTAGCTGATATACTTATTCTGGTCAATGAGAATCGGTTGCTCAGCGGAATCGAATTCATCAATCCCGGTCATTTGAATGAAGATGATGCGCTTGATTCCCTTTCCTTCTTTCCCGGTCAGACTATCTCTCCCGGGCAGGTTGAGAGGGCTCGCAGGATAGTACTGCATTTCTATGCGGAAAAACACAGGCATGATGCGACCGTCAATCCGAGATGGCTTGATCCTGATACTGGCAACAGGAGCGTCTTGCTGTTCGAGTGCGATGAGGGACCTGATATCAGAGTAGGGGAAATTAATTTCTTCGGGAATATCGCGTTCAACGATTCTAAGCTTCGAGGGCAGATGGACACTAGACAGGACTCCTTCCGGAGGTCCGGAAGATTCAGGGAAAGTGACTTTGAGGCTGATCTGGATACTGTAATAATCTACTACCGGAATCATGGATTTCCTGATGCAAAGATTGTGGATGTGCAGCGATCCATGCTGGAAGACGGACGTCACCTGAAATTTGAGATCACTATTGAAGAGGGAGATTATTTCACATTCGGTAATATGTCATTTACGGGTAATGAGGCCTTCTCCGATTCTGTTCTTGTATCCGTGCTTGATATAGATAATGGTGATGAGTACAATCAGGAGAAGCTGGATTCCTCGCTTTATACCCTGTATGAGCTATTCCAGGAGAGAGGATACTTCTACGCTGGAATAGAGCCGATCGTCACAGAAGGTGAACTGCTGAATTCACTTGATGTTTCTTTCCTTATCCAGGAAGGTGAGAGAGCTCATATTCGCAGAGTGGATATCACAGGAAATACAAGAACATTTGATAATGTTATCAGAAGAGAACTGATAGTCTTTCCTGGTGATATGTTCCAGAGGTCCGCATTGATGAGAAGTTACAGGAATATTTTCTATACGAACTATTTCAGTAATGTAAATGTTGATTTTCAGTATATAGATAATTCTCCAGACGTTGATCTTTTAATTGATGTCGAGGAGAAAACAACCGGGAAAGCGGGAATCGGGGCAGCATACGGAGGTTCTGATGGCTTCAGCGGGTTCGTTGAACTGGGAGAGACTAACCTTTTCGGACGTGGACAGGATCTTTCGCTGAATTACCAGTTCTCAAAGACAAAGCAGAATATCCATATCACATTTACAGAACCATGGTTTATGGATACTCCTCTCTCCCTTGGCGGTGAATTGTTCCACACAACGGACAACAGATCAGAATACGATAGGCGCAGAACAGGTGGTGCTGTTATTGTGGGGCGCCCTCTTCCATGGATCGATTACTCTTCAGCATCGATAAAGTACGTTCTGGAAAAAGTGAATGTTTACGACATAACAACGGATTCAACAAGTTATTACTACTCTCTCAGAGATGAGGATTGGCCTAGATGGACCAGCAGCGTTCGATTGAATTTCACAAGGGACAGTCGCGACAGACAGGTGTTTGCATCCAGCGGATCTCTGAACAGCTTGACCGCTGAGTTTGCGGGAGGGGTGATTGGTGGAGATATCGGTTTCCAGAAATATATGCTGGACACAAGCTGGTATGTTCCGGCATTCTGGAAGTTCATCTTCTTCCTGAGAGCTCGAGCTGGTGTGATTACTTCACTTGCTGGAATAGAACCTCCAGCATATGAGCTGTTCGAGCTTGGTGGAACAGGATTCTTTGGAGTGAGAGGGTATGGCTCACGCTCCATAGGTGCTATTGAAGGGTTTGAGACAGTAGGCGGAAGGTCAATGCTCATTCTCAGTGCGGAGTATAGATTCAGAGTAATTGATCAAATTCAGCTGTCTTTATTTGCTGATGCCGGTAACACATGGAGCTCCTGGTCATCCAGTGATTTCTCGGATCTTAACAGGGGTGCTGGAATTGGTGTCAGAATTGAGGTTCCCATGCTTGGAATAATGGGATTTGATTACGCATATGGTTTTGATGGTCCTGACCGTGGCTGGGAGCCACACTTCCAATTCGGTACGACATTCTGACCTGTTCAGTTTGCTATGTCTTACGGATTCTTGAATATTCTGTAATGCGTTAATTTGTATAGAGGAGCTTTTATGAAGTCTTTACCATTGATTCTGATGACAGTTACCTGTACCTGTGTGATCTTCGCGCAGACAATCGCAGTTATCGATTCAGACAGAATATTTGATACCATTGGAGAAGTAGCTGACGCGAAGGAACTGCTTGAAACAGAGATCGAGGAGTGGGAAGCGCATGCTGATTCCCTTCAGGATGAGATTGACGCGATTCAGACTGATCTTGACTATACTATGGTAATGAGCCCGGAACGGAGACGAGAGAGGGAAGCTCTTCTTGAGGAAAAATCGATTGAGCTTCAGGAATTCCTCGAATATATATTCGGACCGAGTGGACTTGTTGAATCCCGGAATGAAGAACTTGTTTCTCCGATTGTCGCAAATATCAATGAGGCAGTACAGGAAATCAGCAGGGAAGAAGGATACGATATCGTATTTGACACTTCGGCAGGCGTAGTTATTTTTGTTGAGAACGCATTGGATATAACAGATATGGTTCTGGAAAGGCTCTCAATAAGGGGCGAGAACTGAGATGAAGCTTTCCACTCTTGTGGAGAAGCTTGGAGGGCAGTTAGAGGGACCGGATGCGGATAAGCAGGTATCCGGTGTTTCAACGATTCAGAACGCACTTCCTGATCAGGTCTGCTACTATGGCAATCCTATCTACAAACGCTACCTGAAGAAAACCAGCGCTCTGGCGGTTATTACTGCTGAGCGGATTGAATCATCTTCAAGGAATATTATACTGGTTGACAAAGCATATCATGCCTTCAGAGAGGCATTAATCATCTTCACTGAAACAGTTGCTTCAGGATTTGAGGGAGTTCACCCGAGTGCTGTAGTGCATCCTGAAGCAATCCTTGCTTCTGATGTGTCGGTTGGCCCGAATGCTGTTGTTGATACCGAAGTCATCATTGGAAGAGATTCTTCAATCGGCGCGGGAACTATCATCGGTCCTGGAGTTCGCATAGGAGAAGCATGCGTGATTCATCCAGGTGTTGTGATTTATCATGCTTCTGTTCTTGGTAACAGAGTCATTATCCACTCCGGGACAATTATCGGTTCAGATGGATTCGGATTTGTTCCTGATCCTGATGGGCATCTCAAAGTTCCGCAGAATGGGAATGTCGTCATTGAAGATGATGTTGAGATTGGCGCAGGATGCACCATAGACAGAGCTGTGATCGGAAGTACTGTTATTGGTAATAATTCGAAACTAGACAATCTGATTCAGATCGCTCATAATGTTACCCTTGGCTCCGGCTGCCTGTTAGCAGCCCAGACCGGAATTGCCGGCAGTACTAGTGTTGGCTCCGGTGTTGTGTTTGGCGGACAAGCAGGTGTTGGGGGGCATATTAATATTGGGGATGGAGCTGTCATTGCAGCACAGGCAAGTGTTTCACGAGATGTCCCGGCAGGTGTTACCGTATCAGGATATCCCGCAA
>JAUWJE010000240.1 GCA_030607835.1 Candidatus Fermentibacterota bacterium
AATGCGCAAAGCGAGACTGTTACCCCATTTCTGAACACGCGTCTTCATGTCAAACCTCCATTCACGGTATCTACAATGAAGATACTCTTTCTGCAGGCGCTTGTCAAGTCTGTACAAGAAGGGAAAGACACAATTTGCTCCTGAGCCCGCTGAGGTCACAGTCGTCAAGAAGTTTAGACAGGCACGATGTCTTCAGTCTTTAAGCAGATGCTCCTGTTAGAAATACTGGCAAAACAGGGTGTACCAACTGAGTGCACGGCGAAGCCATGTGGTATTTTGGGGGCATAGTACCTGATTTGTGGCAGGCCTGATTGGTATGGTGTCCCCGGAATTGTCAGTCGTGTTACAGGAATGAGCTCGTGAAATAACCTGCTAGTCGAGGCTCAATCTGATAGCTCCCTTAACTTATCCACAACCCAGATCATTCCTTCAGTGTCCAACCTGCAGTATTTGAGTAAATCCGCCCGCACTCGCGAAATCTCTTCTTGTGTTGCATCACTACACATTATTCTTGCGAAGGCGGCACTTGCGTCCATCCCTGCACCTAAATTCATCTCCTCGTAACCTTTTCCGGTGACTGCTGGCAACACTTTCTTGAGTGAAGCCGTATCTTTTTGTGACGCATGGTAGTAATGGAAGTTGGTGAACGGGTATAGCAAATCGACCATCGTCCCGAGAATACTTTCCAGCCAATCTGTGTATTCGGGAAAAGCCTCGACCAGTTCCTTTAATACACCCTCTTCAAAGCCGGCATTGTATGCGATGATGCTGCCTTCTGAACCGAGCAACCTCTGCAGTTCACGAAGAACCTGCGGCCTGGGGTCCTCTGTCCCCTCGGCCAGGAACGAGTGGTGTACCGATTCGGATCCTTCACTTTCCACAACATGTAATGAGAACTGAAACGGGATATCTTGATACGGTCTCGTCCCGTCAAAGATAGGTATCGCCGGACCGAATGTCTCAAAATCCAGATAGTATAACGGATATTTCAGCCTGCGCAGGAATTGCCTGATTTCCTCCTTCTCGACATGTACATTGCCTGTCATAACACATTCCTTCTGGATCTGCTGTTGCCTGGACAGAGGGATATCATCTGGAATATCCTTGATGCACAGAATTCCCTGCTCCCACAGAGAAAATTGCCTTGTCTTCCCACCTCGCAAATCAAAGACACTGTTCTCAGGCAGGAACCCCCAACATTCTTCACGGAGCGGGCACTCGTATGGCGCCAGGCAGTGCTGACCGATAGTCATCTCAGGACACGCTTTGCTCGAGATAACCTCGAGCAGGTCGGATACTCGGTCCTCCATACCCCCGCTGATTTCTTCCACCTGAGTCGAGACATCCTCCAAAATGAATAGTTCTTTCGGATCTATTTCCCCATTCTTCACATACTGCTTGTTTATAAAACCTAGCTTACAGCTCCTTATCACTAGCCCGGCTTTCTCACAGCAGAACTTCTGAAAGGACACATCATCGATATACACCTCTTTCACAGATGTACCGGACTTTGTTTCAATTATCTCCCATTCATCCCCGTCAACTGGATTCAATATGTCCAGTCTAGAGTAGATATTCCCGTGAAGGATGCCCGCTTCGAACAATGGTTTTCTCTCTGCAAGGAGCTTCTTCGTTGTGGCGATGTTATCCATGAAACCGTCGTGCGGGATATCTATGCCGCCGGGAAACAGCTTCTTAGCATATTCACCAACCAGATGTCCCTGGTCGAAGATATACTGGGTAACGGCATCCGGCTCGGGGATTCTTTCAGGTTCGTGGATTTGCGTCCAGAGATACTTCGGGCACTGAAGGCCGGTCAGATACTTAGACTTCGATAACAATGGCGGCATTGTTGTCTATTCCATATCTTCCTCTGGAGGAGTGATTTTTGACAGTTCTACAGTAATATCCCAAACCAGATGCAGGAGTCTTTCCGCATTTTCGAAGTGCTGAACGTCAAGATTCATAGTCATGGTATACTCTCCTGCCTGAGTAACTCCAGGGATAGCGAGAAACCGTCTACGTAACTGATTTCCATATTCAGCATCGGCAATGTCTCCAACATATCCTTGAATGATTGCTGAATCCCTACCTGGACCTCCAGAAGGAAAACCGTAGAATAATGATACTAGTTTGTCAGCGTGGTCCGGAGTTCTGAGACTGAAGCCGCTGGTACCCCAATAAACCTGCATACCTCTCTCCTGTGATTCGGTGATAGCTTTTCTGAAGAAGTCCCTTGTTTCCACGGGACAGCGATTTAGGAATGTCTCGAGGTTGAGACGTGGCTTGTTGGTACCACCTGCTTGTTTCTTTTGACGGATCACCTCAGTTTGTCCTACGAGTCTCGGAACCAGAGCCTTTATATTAGACCCAGCATACTGAACAAGCTCTATACCCAAGACCTCGGCTCTGTCCATTTGGTCATTCAGGAACTCTATAACGCGCCGGAGCTCCGAAGGTAAGCGATCCGCCACAAATATCAGACGGACACGCCCATCATGAAGATTCTCTTCAACTTTGGCCCAATAGGTGTCGATTTCGGTTGCGATGCTCTCGGTAGATTCCAAACCAAGAAGCTCTATCATAATAGCGTCGGCTGCTTCTGATCCTCCGTGCTGAATCACAGCCATTGACCTTACATAGTCGGCGGGCCAATAACGCTGAGCGTTAGCTGCATAATCGAGCATTTGCCCGACCACTTCCCTACGAATACGGGTATCCGAGCTGCGTTTGGTCTCAACGAAAGTTGGAATTGCACTTTGGTCTAGAAGCAGATGATCAGTTGCCCAACGGGCACCTTGTTGCTCCCCATCCGGCACACCGGCCTCACGTTTGATTAACATCCAGCGCACTGGTTCATCAGGATTAATCTGATCACCAGCCAACAACTCCGGATATTCTGCAATCAACGATTGAAGTAGGTCTTCACTATCATATGGCTGCATGGGTACTTTTTCCAAATCCCCGGAATCTTTGAGTAAGAATATCGCTTCGTCAGCATTATACATTCTACGCTCCTTACGTGAACAAACTCCGGAAAATTCAACAAGGTTCTGAGGATTTTCCGGCATAGAAACTTCTCGTAGTGAGTATTATATCACGACAGCCCTAGTCATTCTGGGCACATCATACCGGATTCATAGTAGGCCTGATTGGTATGGTGTCCCTGGAATTCGGCGGGGAGAAAGGGTGACCTTCTCGTTCAAAATCAGGGAGATACTCTTC
>JAUWJE010000019.1 GCA_030607835.1 Candidatus Fermentibacterota bacterium
CTCTGAAAATTCTGGAGATTTTGTCAGAAGAAGCTCTTCATTTCAACAAATTACTGAGGCTCGCAGATATTGAGACACCTCTGCTGCAATCAGAACTTCTGAAACTGGAGATAGCCGGTGTAATCAGGCAGCATCCGGGAAAGATATTCTCCCTTATTTAATCTGAGCGGCGATTCTTGCCGCGACTTCTGCTGGAGAGAGTTTCGTGGTATCAATCCGGTTGGGCAGCGAATCATAATGCTGCTTTCTATCCTTTAGAAGACTGAGAAGCGTAGTTTCATCTAAAGCGAGTGGCCGCTTTCCATTCTGCTTTTCTCTTCTTCTCTGAAGAGTTTCAGGAGCGGCAGTAAGTGTGAATAAAATACCGCGTTCTTGTACTGATAGAAGATTTACCTCCCGAAGAAGGCATCCACCTCCAAGCGCCAGTATCATTCTCTCATTCTTTTTGAGCATTCGCTCCAGGCAGTCGGATTCCAGTTCTCTGAATCCTACTTCTTCTGATGTTCTGAAAATCTCGGAAATCCGTATTCCAGCTGAAGATTCAATAACAGTATCCAGATCGTAAAATGGTAATTCAAGCATGGATGCGAGAATACTTCCCGCTTCAGATTTGCCCGAACAGGGAGGACCAGCTATGAAGATTGATACGGAATGACTGTTATTGTTTCTCATAGAATTATGATAACACAATAAATCCGGCAGTGGGAGAGAACATATTAAATAGTGCTTGTCACTATTTATTTAAAAGTGACTGCGGGAGAGAAACATTAGCTTTATGAATGTTATCCGAATGCGCTGCTGCTTGACGGTTGACTATCAAGAGTGTATTGAGTTCAACGTCTGTTAACAAGGTGAGATAGCTGGGGGCATCATGACCAAAGAATAGCTTGCATGCGAAGTATCTGAAAGGACCGGTGTGAGTCGAAAGGATACGAGGACTGTCCTTACGTCGCTGCTGGAGACTATCACAGAGCGCCTGTGTGCCGGTGAGACTATCTATCTTCGAGGATTCGGTTGTTTTGAATCGAAGGAAGGCAGAAAAAGAAGAGCACGTGATCCTCAGGGTGACGGTATTATTGAGATTCCCCCTCGAATACGACCTGTATTCAGACCGTATAATGATCTGAAGCAGTCCATACAGGCAAAGCTTGGTAAGAAAATCAAGGTTGATTTCCTCTGCCTTACCGCGAAGAATGCGTTAAAGGTCTCCCTTGTCGGGAAATTCAATAACTGGAATGAAAACGAAGATCCGATGCAGAGACTTCCTGATGGCAGCTGGGTTGCAGAGATAGACACTGTCTCAGGACAGACTTTGAAATACAAGTACTGGATTGACGGAAAGCTTGAGAGTGATCCGGCATTTCCCGCTGATTCACATGGTAACAGTTTAAGGCAGATATAATGGCAACAAGGCAGCGGCAATCAGCAAGAAAAAGAAGAGTTCAAAAGCGAAAAGTTAATCGTCTGCGAAATATTTCTGTTGTCCTTATTCTCTTCCTGGGTGTTGCTCTCGCGATTGTACTTGCGATCCCTGCGACTGAAATTACTGATCGGATTCGCACGTTTCTCTTTGGGAATCTGGGTTATCTTTCCATCCTGCTTCCATTGTTCCTTTTCCAGACCGGAGCCTGGCTGCTTGACCTGAGGATGAAGAGAACCGGATTCAGGATTCTATCAGGAATTGCTGTCATCGGGTATTTCTTTGCTGCTGTTATTGACCTGGTGATAAGCCGACTTTCCGGAGGTTTCCATAATATTCCCGGAGGCAGCATCGCCGGCGGACTCGGTGATATCCTTATCCCGCTCATCGGAGCTCCAATTACATTTCTAATTCTGTTTACTGCGTTTGTAGCATCTCTTGTTGCCTTTACAGGTTGGGATATCGGGAAAGATTTTCAATCGCTTGCAGGCAGTATTTCAGGAATACTTGGCGGCATGAAGCAGAAGAGGAAAAAGGCAAAGAGAGCTGGATCAAGAGAGGAATCCGAGCATTCTACATCGAACGCCTGGTCAAGAGAACAGAGCGAAGAACTGGTTACGGAACTTCCATTCATAAAGGGCGAGATTCCTGTTGAGTCTTCCCATGATCATGAGAAGAGGATCAAGAAAGCCACGAAGGGAAGGCGTGCGGTCAGCCCCGAACCCATTTCCGGAACAGCACGAAATTCCATGAGACCAGATCATCAGGATCTTACTGGTTTTGTAATTCCTCCCATTTCCTGTCTTGACCTGCCTGACGAGAGTTTAAGGAAGAGAACTTCACCTCAGATGAGGATGGAACAGGGAGAACTCCTTGTTGAAAAGCTTGATGATTTCGGAATTGAATGCCGTATTGAGAACAGTTATCCCGGACCGGTAATAACCAGATTTGAAGTCACTCCCGGACCAGGGATTAAAGTAAACAGATTCGTATCTCTTTCGGATGATCTTGCCCTGGCGCTGAAAGCCCGCAGAATTCGCATCCTTGCCCCCATACCGGGGAAGGGTGCTGTGGGAATTGAAGTTCCGAATCCTTTTCCGGAAACCGTTTATCTCAGAGAGATAATGGATAAAATTTCAAATGAGCATTTGCCGATTGCGCTTGGGAAAAAGATCGAAGGTGAACCCTTCGTTGCCGATATCTGTTCGATGCCTCATCTCCTGATCGCGGGTGCAACAGGATCCGGAAAGAGCGTATGCATGCATTCCATTATTGCGTCTCTTCTCCTTACCAGGACTCCTGCGGAAGTCAGACTTGCAATGATTGACCCGAAAATGCTCGAACTTTCAATTTACGAGGGCATCCCGCACCTGTGGGCGCCAGTGATACTGGAAACAGAAAAAGCGACATTGCTGCTTGACGCACTTGTTAAAGAGATGGAGACCCGATACAAAAGACTCTCCAGAACCGGAGTGCGATCCATTACAGAGTTTAACGCAAGAATTTCACCTGAGTCCGAAGATGAACGCATTCCATTTATTGTTGTATTCATAGATGAGCTGGCCGATCTTATGTTCACCGTATCACGGGATGTGGAGCCTGCCATTGCAAGGCTTGCTCATATGGCCAGAGCTGTAGGTATTCATATGGTTCTTGCAACACAGCGACCTTCGGTTGATGTTATCACAGGTGTGATAAAGGCGAACTTCCCGTCGAGGATCGCGTTCAACGTTCAATCGAAAACTGATTCACGCACAATCCTTGATATGAACGGCGCAGAGAAGCTACTTGGCAAGGGTGATATGCTGTTCCTTCCAACTGCAACGCCTGAACCGGTTAGAATCCATGGTTCGTTTATCTCGACTGAAGAAACCAGAACAATTGTGGAGCATTTGAGAGATCAGCCTGAGATTCCATTTGAATTCGAACTTCCTGCTGATATCGGCGGGAACCTTATGGATTCATCCGCGATAAAGATTGATGACCCGTTTTTTGAGAAAGCTAAACAGGTTGTTGTTCACACTCAGCAGGGTTCTGTGTCCATTATTCAGAGGAGGCTGAGGGTTGGATACTCCCGTGCAGCCAGTCTTATCGATATGCTGGAGCAGGCGGGTGTTGTGGGTCCATTTCAGGGCAGCAAAGCAAGAACAGTCCTAATAACTCCGGACGAGCTGGAGGGAACCAGTGAAAGTGAAATTGATGAATAGAGTAATAATTGTTTCACTTGCCATTCTTGTGATTGCCACCTCCTGTGGTCAAGGAAACAAGAGTGTTGATCGGTCCGGTTTGACCGTAGGTGATGATGATGCATCGATCTTTGCGAGAGCCACGCAGCAGTATTTCAGGGGAAGTCTTTCCAGTTCCAGAGAGAACTTCAACAGTCTTATTTACCGTTTTCCTGATTCACCGTTCAATCATGATGCACAGCTTGCAGTAAGAAAAATAGATTCAGAGCTGTCCGGGAATCCGGATCTGTCTGTATCTGTCGATCAGAATAATGTTGAATTAACACCATTTCCAGAGGTTGCTCTTGTCAGTTCTCCCGCTATATCCGCTAGTATTACTCAGCTGGAAACACTTCTGATATCCGCTGGCGCTTCACCATTTATTATCGAAGATTACGGGGCGCCTGATGTTACACTTGTGCTTTACCCCGAGGGTTATCTTCTTCAGGCAAATATTGTATCTGATTCACTGTCCTCCTGGCTTGCATCACATTCTTCAGTGCCGGTTCAGCCCGGTGGGGATATTATCTCGACTGTTGCACCTGGTCATCATGGTGTGGTAATCGTTATCGGAACGGATGCGACTGTTGATGCTTCATATTAACAGGATCTAATTGAATTCCTGTTAATCCGGTTTTGAAAGGACAAACCAGGTATGCTGTATATTGCGCTGTTTTCTTCCATTCTCGCTGTTTCTCCACTGGATCCATTACTTGAGAAGATGCAGAATGCCATTTTTATGAGCGGTTCCTTTACTCAGACGGATATCTGGGCTTTAACCCTTGAGGAGGAAATATCTTCCGGCACAATGTACATCGCTCATCCGGATCTGTTTCTTCTGAAATACACCGATCCACAAGGTGCTGGAACAGGATATGATGGATCATGTTTCTATACAATTGAACCCGACATTCAGCAGGTGATAATCTATCCGGGGCGGGAACCAGGGAATTTCCTTCACATGATAGAGAAGTGTGCTGATTCATCTGCAGCTGAAACGCTTGAATACAGTAGTGACAGCCTGCTTGTGCTTCTTGAGGGAGATTTCGGAGAGGGTATAATCCGCATGAAAGTTGGATATTCAATATCGGACAGTCTGCCGTTCCTCTTCGGAACGACCGATGTAAACGGTAACAGTACGTCTTATCTCATGTGGGGTATTACGATAGAAAATAATATTCCAGAGGATATTTTTAATATGGTTGTCCCGGATGGTTATTCAGTTATCAATCCAGGGGAGATATAGGGTTGCCCTCTGTTTTTCTGCTCACTCTCGGATGTCCGAAGAACGAAGCTGACTCTGACTCATTTGCAGGTTGTTTTTCTACTGCTGGCTGGGAGATACTGGATAACTCCGTAAAGGCGGATCTTCTTCTCCTTAACACGTGTGCGTTCATTCAACCTGCTGTTGAAGAGTCGCTTGAAGCGATAAATGAAGCTGTGGAGTGGAAAAACAGTAAAACTGGTAGAAAACTCATTCTTGCAGGCTGTCTACCCGGCAGATTTCGGGATGATGACTCCGGCGGACTGGAAGATTTTGATCTGATTACAGGTCCTGGTGATACAGCTGCATTGAGAAAGTATCTCTCAACTTCCGATTTTTCCGGACCGGTTCCTGTTGAAAGCATTTATCATAGATATCTGAAAATTTCCGAGGGATGCTCAAATGGTTGTTCCTATTGCACAATTCCCCTTATCAGAGGGGGCCGTGTGGACAGGAGTTTTGAGGATATACGACATGATGCCGAATATTTGGCGAAGCAGGGTGCTCTGGAGATCGGAATTGTAGGACAGGATACCGGAAGCTGGAGAAGCAGCAGAGGCGGAGTTTCACAGTTGATTTCCTATCTGGCTTCAACCTATCCGCAAATATGGTTCAGGCTCTATTACATCCACCCGGCACATTTTCCGGATGATTTTCTGTCTCTGATCGAGAAGTACCCCAATATCATGCCCTATATTGATATGCCTATTCAGCACGTTTCTAACACTGTTCTGGAAAGGATGGGACGTCCTTATACGGAAAAATTTCTCAGAAACATGTTTGAGAGCTTCGATAAATCGAATATAGAACTCTCCGTTAGAACGACTGTGATTGTTGGATATCCGGGTGAGACGGATACTGATTTTGAAATGCTCATTGGTTTTCTATCTGATTATGATTGTCTCAGAACGATCTCGGCATTTCCATACTGGCCTGAGGAGGGAACAAGGGAGTTTTCCAGAAAGACTGCTGATAATCTGCCGGGGTCAAATACGGTACAGTCGAGGTTGATGAGGATAGGTGATGTAGCGGATCAGATTTATGCGGTCTGGGCAGAAAGAATTGAGGGAAAAGTGATAGAAGTTCTTGCTGATACAGCGGAACTTGGACACGGACGGCTGGATGCGCCTGTAGTGGATGGAGTGTGCAGCTTTGACAGGATTGTGGAACCTGGACAGATAATTGAATGCCGCGTGAGTGAATGTTTTGGATCGGAGATGCTTGTTGAAGTACTACAGTGAAACCGGGAGTGGCGTTGGGATTGCTACGGTTATATCTTTGGTTCCATAATGGGCCTCCAGTAATTTTGTTGCCTGAAGTCAGTGAAGCCTGCTTCAGGTATGACCGTTTAACAGAGGATATGAAGGAACTGAAATGAATACAATTCTGCTGACAATTGTTCTTGCACTTACGCCGTCAAACATGGAACTGGCTGAAGAGGCGCTTGTAATATCAAGTGAAGCTCTTTCAGACATTCTCGAATCTCATAATGTTCAGGTTGTTACGATTGAAATCCTCGGTGAGCATGAGGGAGGATGGTTCATAGAGCAGACACTTACTTCAGTGCTCTGTGAGAATGGTATCACCATTATTAGCTCAGTTTCCGATTCAGCATCCCATTCTTCCGAACGCTTGATGATTCGACCAATGGAAATGGTTGTTGAATACGGAGATGTAAGCAGACCATGGCTGATAGGAAGCAAACGCGTTGAGAGAATCGCTCGATGCGAGCTTTCGGCAAATCTGGTTGATTTAAACGGGGAAATTGTTATGACCGCAAGAACCGATGGTACCGTGGATGACGTAGTATCATGGTCTGATGCATCTACCCTCAGTGGATCCAAGGAGTGGGAATGGCTCTCCAGAGAGCTGCCTGAAGAAACAGGTTCTGGAATTCTGGAACCTTTAATTGTTACCGGTGTGGTCGCCAGCCTTGTCTATCTGTTCTATTCCAGCAGAGCAGATTAGAAGAGCAAATTGATTTCATTTGAAATTACAGAGAAATTCTAATGACGATGTCAGGACGATACACAACCCGCTTTAACTTGCGATCTGCTACTCTGATCCGATTCATAGCAGCTCTCATCACAACTGCTGTTTTGCTTACAGTATCGCTTGCCTGCGATAATCAACCAGCCAGTGACAGTCTTGAAGAAGCAAGGCTGCTCAGGCAATCAGGACGGTATGTACAGTCTGTAATGCTTTTTGAAGAACTTGTGGCACGGGGAGACAGTCAACCCGGGTTACTGCTGGAATTCGCGGAAACAGCAGTTCTTGCGGCTCAGACGGAGAGAAGTTCCCTTTACAGACAGAAGGCCAGAGTAGCAGTTCTTCTTCTCTCTGAGCATTCTGACGATATTGATCAGAGAGAAATCGGGGAACTCTGGAGAAGACTGGCCTGGGAGATGGCTCGAAATGCTGATTCTCTCCAGGCATTTCAGTGTTTTGAACATGCACTGGACTATAATATCCAGGAAATATTCGAAGAGGAATGGTTATTTCGCGGAGTATACGCCGGTGATCATCTGGAAATGCTGTCTGATATACCGGATAGCGTAATTAGTCTTCCCGCGGGGGACAGCCTGCTGTCAATCGCAGCTGAGATTTACCTTGTCGAACTTGAAAGAATATCACGCTCCAGAACTGATCTGAGAGAGGATATACTGAAGGCCAGGTTGGCTTTGCTGCCGTATACGCCCCGGATCCTGGAGGAACTCGATGTATTGACGGAACTTGACAGACTCGGAGGGATACAACCGGAAGATAGACAGAGAAGAATACACCTTCTTCTGGATTCGGCGGAAGACGATATAAGGCTGGGTAGAAGTGCCATCGCGCGGGAGAAACTGCTTGAAGTCTGGAATTCCGATTTCTCCGGAGAGAGAATACAGTCGGCATATATGCTGGGCCTGATGGAAGAAGAAAATAACAGTATAGAGAGCGCGCTTCAATGGTACAGAAGAGCGTGCAGTGTCTCTCCTGGATCATCTTCACTGGCTGCAAGCCTTGCAGCAGCAAGAAGGGATTCATTAACATATGGAATTGAATGAACGGGATATCCGAATGAAAAAATATTTTGCCTTTGTTGTACTGATTCTGATTGCTGTTACATCCTGCGGGAGATCCTACAATACCAGAGGTCTGGATCATGAACAGCTTGAGCAGCTTGCTGATGCGGCATTCCTTGCTGAGGATTTCGATGATGCTTCCGGACTGTATACGGAACTGATGTTCGCATATCCCGGAGCGGCAAACACCGATCTGTATCTTTACAGGCTTGGTGTCTCCGAGGCTGCCTTGAGGTACTGGTCAGACGCGTTGTTCTACTTCAACCGCGTCCAGTCCGAGTACTCCCGGAGCTTAATGGTTGATGACTGTTTATTTCAATCTGCTCGAATCTGGTGGTTACAGAGGCATGACTACAGGAAGGATCTGACTCCGATCATGAACGCCAGAACTCTGTTGAGTTCTTTCTTTGAAAAATATCCTGGATCCTCCCTGATTGAGGAAGCTACACTGCTCAGCGACAGTATCAGTAACGTCCTTTCGATGAGAGCTCTCTTTGTTGGGCAATTCTATGCAAGAAGAAATGAATACGATGCATCCCTTCTTTATCTTCGTGAGGCTTTGAATGATTATGGTGATACGGAATGCAAAGCCGAAGTTCTTATGGCTATTGGTGGCGTCTATGCCTACAGGGGAAACGAATATTCAGCAAGAAGATTCTATCAGAGGGCACTTGACGAGTGCGAATTGAATGAAGAGCAGTTAATGGAACTGCAGACAATCCTGGAAGAACTATAAGCTGACAGGGCTTCTGGGGGGGACGTTCGATCCTCCTCATTTTGGCCATCTGGTTCTGGCTCTTGAGGCTTATTACAGGTTCCATTTAGAAAACGTTCTTTTTGTTCCCTCCAGATTCCCTCCACATAAACCCGGTATCAAAGTAACTCCATTTCATCACCGTTTCGAAATGACGAAGCTTGCCCTGCAGGATTCCCCTGAGCTGTCAGCTGCGGATATTGAACCTCATGAAAAGCCGTCCTGGACTGTAAATCTGCTGGAGAATCTTGCGGATGAAGGACTGGATGTCTGCTTCATCATGGGTATGGACAGTCTTGAAGAATTGCATACCTGGAAGTATCCCGAGCGTATTTCAAAAAGAGCGAAACTGGTAGTGGGAACGAGACCGGGATATGAAATATCATCTGTTGAGCCTGAAATCAGATCAATGATTGAGACCTTTCCTGTCCCCGGTCTGTTCATATCTTCAAGTGATCTCAGAGACAGATTTGCCAGAGGATTGAATACACGCTATCTTGTACCTGGCAGCGTACAAAGATACATTGAGGAGAATGAACTTTATGCCTAAAGAAAAGGCAGTTGACAGACTTCTGAACGCGGTGCTTGATAAGGATGTCAGCGATATCCATTTCAAAGTCGGAAGCCTGCCGATTATTAGAAAAGCTGGAGAGATTGTTCATGTGTCTGAATTTGCTCCCATGAAGACGGAACATATGAACAGAATTATTGATGAGCTTGTGACTGAACATCAGGCTGAACGTCTCGATCGTGGTGAAGAGGTTGATCTGGGCTATTCGCTCCCAGGGAAAGCCAGGTTCAGGGTGAATATCTATCATCAGCGCGGAACACCTGCTGTAGTTATGCGCAGGATACCTTATGAGATTCCGAATATTGATGAGCTTGGCCTTCCAGAAGTAGTTAAGAAGATTTCGATGGAACCTCGTGGTCTGGTTCTTGTAACAGGTGCGACAGGCACCGGAAAATCAACGACAATCGCAGCCATGATAGATTATATCAATCGTAACCGTACGACTCATATCGTAACCATAGAGGATCCAATAGAATTCCTGCACAGAGATATTAACTCCACAATATGTCAGCGTGAAGTCGGCATAGATACACAGAGCTGGAGTGCCGGACTTCGCGCTGTTTTCAGGCAGGACCCTGATGTAATCCTGATTGGAGAGATGAGAGACCCTGAAACAATAGCAACCGCTCTGACATGTGCGGAAACCGGACACCTTGTTTTAAGTACACTTCACACAACAGATACTATGGAGACGATATCACGTATTATCGATATTTTTCCCTCCTCTCAGCAGCATCTTGTAAGGTTTCAGCTTGGCCAGCTTATATGCGGAATCATATCACAGCGGCTTCTTCCGGGTAAGAAGGACGATGAAGAAGGTGAAATTAGCAGGAGAGTGCTTGCGGCAGAGGTGCTTGTTCAATCATCCACTGTTACTGAATGCATAATCCACCCTGACAAGACATACCTTCTGCCTGAGATATTAGAGAAAAGTTATTCAACGTACGGCATGCAGACATTTGATATGGCGCTCTACCAGCTTATTGTGGATGAAAAAATTGACAAAGAAACTGCCCTGGCCGCTGCATCCAATCCTACACAACTGGATCTGAAGCTCAAGGGCATTGAAACAGCTTCGGACTGGAGGATGTAATAATGATGAATGCGAATCTGTTTGGTATTACACTTGATATTGTTCCGCTCGCGATTACTGCCGGTGCCATTCTGGTTGTTCTGGCTCTGATTCAGCTTTACCTCGGCCTCAGGGCTCAGGGAAGACCGAAGGTAACAGGGGAGGAAGCCATGATTGGTGAAACCGGAATTATCAGGAAAACATCGGGATTCAGGAAGCGATCGATTGTGGAGATAAGGGGTGAACTTTGGTGGTGCGTACATCCGAAGGGTGAAGATCGGCTTGAAAAGGGAACGACTGTTGAGATTGTCGGGATTGAAGATGATTCATTGATTCTTGAAGTGAAACGTTCTCAGGAATAATAATAAATTGAGAAAGGAGTCTTGATGTCAATCATAATTGTCATTGCTGTTGTACTTTTCTTTTTTCTTGTTTCAGCGCTGAAAGTGCTCAAGGAATATCAGAGAGGTGTAATATTCAGGCTTGGAAAGGTCATAGGACTTAAAGGACCCGGTCTGATAATTGTATGGCCGCTTATAGACGCTATCCGGCGTGTTGATCTGAGGGTTATCGCGATGGATGTTCCTCCACAGGACGTTATTACACAGGACAATGTATCAGTGAGAGTGAACGCTGTTGTCTATTTCAGGGTTATCGACCCCAAGAAGGCTATTCTTGAAGTTGAAAACTACACCTACGCCACAAGTCAGCTGGCACAGACCACTCTCAGGAGTGTTCTTGGTGAGGCAACTCTCGATGAGCTTCTCTCGCAGAGGGATGAAATCAACGGTAAGCTGCAGAATATACTCGACAGAATGACCGATCCATGGGGAATCAAGGTCAGTACGGTCGAAGTCAAGCATGTTGATCTCCCCGAAGAGATGCAGAGGGTTATGGCCAAGCAGGCTGAAGCCGAAAGAGACAGAAGAGCCAAGATCATAAGGGCAGACGCGGAGTTCCAGGCTTCACATAAGCTTGCTGAGGCCGCGGATATTATCGATGCACATCCGGTTGCTCTTCAGCTCCGATACTTGCAGACTCTGTCCGAGATCGCCGTGGAAAACAACTCGACTACCATATTCCCGTTGCCTATAGAGCTCCTTAAGCCCTTCCTGAAGCAGCTCGGTACCGATCAGAAGGACTAGCCGGTGTTCAGCGGAGCAATTACAGCGCTGGTAACACCGTTCAGTAACGGTGCAATTGATACCGTCTCCCTGCGCAACCTTGTCAACTGGCAGATTGAGCAGGGGATAGACGGACTGCTTGCGTGTGGCTGTACTGGAGAAGCTGCAACTCTCAGTAATGAAGAGCATCGCCAGGTCGTCCGGACTGTTCTCGAGGCCGCGGAAGGTCGCGTTCCTGTTATTGCCGGAACCGGCACGAATGATACCGCTTCTTCCGTGGAACTGTCTATGGAAACAGCTGCCCTGGGTGTGGATGCCGTTCTGCTCATCACTCCCTATTACAATAAACCAACTCCCGAGGGGCAGATAGAACACTATACCCTGGTTGCGGACGCGGTTGATTGTCCTGTGATACTCTATAATGTGCCTGGACGGACAGGTACGAATATGCTGCCGGAAGCAATAGCGCGACTGGCGGAACACCCGCGGATTGTTGCGATCAAGGATGCCGCCGGTTCAGCTGAGAGAGTAACCGCAATCCTGAATCTGTGCGATATAACCGTGCTGAGTGGTGATGATGCCATAGCTATGGCGCAGGTTGCACTCGGGGCCGCGGGAGTCATTTCCGTTGTATCCAATATTGCGCCTGCGGCGATGTCTGAACTCATCTCTAATGCGGCCAAAGGTAATCTGCAGGAAGCAAGGAGAATTCAGGCCAGGATGTATCCGGTGATAAAAGCGATGTTCCTTGAGACAAATCCAATGCCGGTGAAGAAGTCACTTGCTATGATGGGCAGGATTCAGGACGAACTGCGGCTTCCGCTTGTCTCTATGAAAGAGGAGTTTGTTCCGGAACTGAGAAGAATACTGGAAAAGGCTGATCTGATCTGATGAATATCTGCGTATTTGGCAGTGAAGGCAGAATGGGGCGACTCATCAGGGAAGAGGCAGGTGAATGCGTTATAGCGTGCTACGACAGAATCCCTCCGGGAACATCTGTTGATGTTCAGCTTTCTCCTGAAGTCGATGTGGTCATAGATTTTTCGCTTCCGTCCGCCTGGAGAGATCTTGATGAACTGCTTAGTGACACTTCCGCGGGGCTTGTATCAGGAACAACCGGGCTGGGAGATACTGAAATGGAACTGCTTCGGAAGTGGTCTTCGGTAAGACCCGTCTTCTTTGCATCCAACATGAGCATGGGCATATATGTTCTTGGCAGGCTTCTGCAAAGTGCAGCCTCCATGCTTGCCGACGATTTCGACCTGGAGATTGTGGAATTTCACCACAGAGGGAAGATCGACAGTCCCAGCGGTACGGCCTTGACTCTGCAGGACATCTGGGAGAAGAATGGTGGCGGAAAGAAGATCATGCATGGCAGGTCAGGACCTGCAGGGCCAAGAAACCCGGATGAAACAGGCATTCATTCCGTCAGAGGCGGTGATATAGTCGGAGATCACCAGCTTTATCTGCTTGGAGACGGAGAGAAACTCCTTCTGTCTCATTCAGCTACTGGAAGGAGAACATTCGCCCTTGGAGCACTGAAAGCTGCGGATTTCATTTTTGGAAAACCTCCAGGGCTATACTCGATGGAGGACATGATGAGTGAAAGAAGAGAAAAATGATACGGAATCCCGTGGTTGCAGGCATGTTCTACCCGTCAAACGGAGAACATCTACGTTCGATGATCACCGATTTTATGTCATCGAAAGGTATAGAACCTGATAGTTCCATAACTGGTCTGGTTAGCCCCCATGCCGGATATGTCTACTCCGGTGCTGTGGCTGGAGCTGCATTCGCGTCTGCTCCAGCCGTCGTGAATACTGTTATTATTCTCGCGCCAACGCACAGTTATCCGGTTGATGGTGCGTC
>JAUWJE010000203.1 GCA_030607835.1 Candidatus Fermentibacterota bacterium
AGCAATGATAAGCAAAAAGGAAAACTAGAATACTTTCTAAAGATTCTCTCAGATAAGTTATCCGTCACAGAAGATGGTGGAATTTCCTTAGGTACTGATGGCAAGTATGAAACTTCTACTGCTGGCATCTTTAACGCACTTGAGAATCGATTATTGAAGTACTCTGAGTTCGATGAAACAGAGATGCTCTACTTCATTAAACAATCAGTACATCAATGTGTAAGAGATGGAGATTTCAGTATACAGCACTTCATGAAGGTTCTTTTCAGTCAGATCAGAATCGCGCGTGCTGTTCCTGAGGAACCTTATGTGTTGTATACACCGATTTCGATAGATACGAGATATCCAGAGTTTGATTTGAATAAAATACGGTTTGGAGATGCTCATCTAACATTCTCGAAATACTTGCCAGAGCGCTTCACATTTCCTGAGAAAATAGAGAAACTCCTTAATGATGAAGATGATTACAAGAAAGTTTTTCCCGATAAATTCTACCATCTTCGAGTTCATGTTAAGGCACATAGTCCCAGGAAAGCATTTGATCAGGCGCTGCTTAGAGCCGATGAAATCAGAGCTATATGGAATCTTGCACTGAATTACAAAATGGATAGGTTTTTCTTTGGTTCTCGGAAGTCCTATAACGAAATCGTCTATGGTCCATATTACACTCTTCATCTCAAATCAGGTAAGTACGCTAATGATGGATACTGGAGAAACGAAATCTGGTGCGATTCAGTGCGAGCATATCGACTTAACGATTCAACTTACGGAAAACTTAAGCATTTTGAGCAATTCGCTCGAAAAGGTTTGAAGAGGTGCCTGTTCCGAAAGGATATCGAGATTGCTTTGGTTCTTTATGTTCGTGCATTGGATGAACCAAATCCTATGACATCAGTTCAGAAATTATGGTCTGTATTGGAAATAATGACAGGAAAACCACGCAAGAATGATGACGTAATCCGACGTGCAACATTTCATTCCATTGACAGAAAATATCATAAAGAACAGCTTGATATTATTAGAAAAGCAAGAAATCGACTTGTGCATGATGGGGAAGAAAAGGATGACCAGTATGCACTCCATTATGTGAGGAAATTAAAGATGTCTATTGATCATTTACTTGTATTCCTTCTTAAACATGGCAGTAAATTCAGTAGCCTCGATGATTTCGGATGGTATCTCGCGTTACCTGTTGAAAAGCAATTAATTAGAAGAAGAATATCATATATGGGACTCGCGCAAGAGATTCTATGGAAGGAGAAGTAACATGGTTTCTCCCGTTAAATATCATCTTGGAGGATTTCCTCCTGAGGTTCTTGATTGGCAGGCTCTTATCCCCTTGATTGGTCCTGCGAATGCAGCATTGGCCCGATATGACGGGACGTTGCAGGTAATCCCTAATGCTGCGGTATTACTTTCCCCTTTGATGACTCAGGAAGCAGTATTGTCATCGAAGATTGAGGGAACCCAAGCTACTATGGGGGAAGTTCTTGAATTCGAGGCTGAAGGAGACACAAAGGTTCTACCGAGTGAAAAGCGTGATGATATAGAGGAAATCCTGAACTACAGACAAGCCATCCATCACGCCGAGATGTTACTGAAGAAATTGCCTATATGCCAGCGAGTTGTGAAAGAAACCCATAAAGTTTTGATGCAAGGTGTCCGCGGTCATAAGAAAGCTCCGGGAGAATACCGCAAGGAATCCAACTGGATCGGCCCACCAGGATGCTCAATTGAAGAGGCGAAGTTCATTCCGATTCCAGCAAACGGCCTTCCCGATGCAATGAGTAAATGGGAGAAGTACATTCATTCAGAACCGAAGGACAGGCTTGTTCAATTAGCGATTCTCCATGCCGAATTCGAGGCCCTGCATCCATTTCTTGATGGTAATGGTCGGCTTGGTCGGATGTTAATACCATTGTTCATGGAGAAGAGTGGACTACTTTCCGGTCCGATGTTCTACATTAGTGCCTTCTTCGAAAAAAACAGGGACGAGTATTACGAGCGCCTTCTGGCTGTATCGCGAAACAGCGGATGGACGCAGTGGGTTGCTTACTTCCTGGAGGCAATCATCAAACAGGCAGAGGAAAATCAGAGAAAGGCAAGCTCTATTCTTGGTTTGTATGAGAAAAAAAAGGAAGACTTCCAGAGGTCGATCCACTCGCTGTACACTATTCGTATGCTGGATTTCATTTTCCAGCGACCGATTTTCCTGTCAACGGATTTCATCACTGATGCGGAAATCCCTCCGGCAACAGCGAGAAGATTACTGCAGTTGCTCAGGAATGAGGGAACTCTGACTACTATTCGGCAGGGAAGCGGCCGGCGCGCAGGTATTTATGCCTTCTCGGAGCTCCTCAATATAGCAGAGGGTGAGGAACTCCTTTGAGTAGAACGTATGATCAGCAAAGAAGTTTGACGATCATATTTTGGGATATATGAGCGACAAAATAGTTTGTGGATAACCAGTGAGCGACAAAAGATGATCATCGATTTGAGATTGTTGGAAAAGGAAATTTTACTGATGCAGAAATATATGACCCCCCCGGCTATCCTTTCGGAAGAACCCCATGGGCCCTTTTTACCGGGGGGGAACCTTTTCTATTACAAGCATAAGTTATGGAAGAGCATATGACAACTGGTGACACGTACATACCTATTCCCGATTATCTGGAGAAGACCCAGTCGCAGCTTCCCGCGTTGGAGATGCTTATCAAGATGGGGTGGAAGTACCTCTCGCCGGCGGAGTGCGTTCGTCTTCGTAGTGGTCGTCTGGGAACTGTAATCCTTGATTCGATTCTTACCGATCATATTCGTGCGCACTGCAGGTTTGAATTCAAAGGGGGAGTGCATCCCTTTACCGAGAATGCGATTGATAATGCTGTTCAGGCTTTGAAGGGATTCAGGGTAACTGGAGCCATGCATGAGAACGAACAGATGTATGACCTTCTGTGTCTCGGAAAAAGCCTTCCGCAGACCGTTGAGGGAGATACGAAAAGTTTTACCATTGACTATATCGACTGGAAAAATCCTTCCTCGAATACATTTCATTGTACAGCCGAGTACAGGGTAGAGCGGATAGGGCATCAGAAGCATTACATACCGGATATAGTGTTGTTCGTGAACGGTATTCCGCTGGTTGTCATAGAGTGCAAGCGGTCTGCCTATACATCCTCAGAAAAGAAGAAGCCCATCGACATGGCTATTCATCAGCTGGAGGATTATCAGGAACGGGATGGTATCCCTCAGCTTTTCCTGTTCAGCCAGTTATTTCTTGCCCTTGCCAGGGGTAAGGCGGAATACGGAACGACCGGAACTTCCAGGAAGTTCTGGACAGTGTGGAAGGAGCAGGAGCCGGGTCTGGATGAGGATATCAAGAGAGTTCTTGATCTTTCTTTTGATGGATTGCAGCTTGAAAAGCTCCTTTCGGATCAATCCCATCATGTTCGTGGCGGGTACATGACAACTCTTCAGCAGGGACGTTCTGTTTATGAGCAGGACAGGCTGCTTTATTCCCTGTGCCGGCCTGAACGTCTGCTCGAAATTTTGTACAAGTTCATTCTTTTTGATAACGGGATCAAGAAGATTGCCCGATACCAGCAGTACTTCACAGTTCATGACATCATCAAGAGGGTATTAAGCGCTGCTTCAGATGAAAATCGTTCCGGTGAAGTCGTCTGGCATACGCAGGGCAGCGGTAAGTCACTGACAATGGTTATGCTGGCGAAGTCACTTGCGCTGCATAAGGGAATAACGAATCCAAGGGTGATTCTGGTTACGGACCGCATTGATCTGGATGATCAGATCTGCAGGACTTTCCACGCGTGCGGCATGGACCCTGAGCAGGCCACAACAGGCAAACACCTGGTAGAACTTCTGAAAGATAATCGCAGACAAATCATCACTACGATTATCAACAAGTTTGCGACTGCTGTTTCCAGTTCGGGGCTTAAGCGCGCAGATCGGAATACATTTGTGCTTGTGGATGAGGGGCATCG
>JAUWJE010000115.1 GCA_030607835.1 Candidatus Fermentibacterota bacterium
TCAACTGTATCCAATTTACTGTAGGCGACAAGAGACATTGCCGACCTGGAGTTGTCAGTATACTCTTTCAAAGGAAGCATAACATTTTCAAGCAGAGTCAGATTCCCCAGCAAAGCACCGGACTGAAAAAGCACTCCCCACCTTCTGCGGGATTCCTGAAGCACTTGAGGACTCTCCCAGATATCCCTCCCGTTGAACAGGATTTTTCCACCCCACGGTTTTGACAGTCCAAGCAGGTGCTGCATCAGTGTACTTTTCCCACATCCGCTTCTACCAACAATAACCAGCACCTCTCCCCTGTTTACCTGAAGATTAACATCATCCAGCACAAGCTGTTTATCCCAACCTCCCCTTAAATGCTCAACCTGAAGAATCGTGTTCATATCATAAACTCAATCCCGGACGTATATGAACAAACAGCAACGATAAGAGAGCGTCAGCAATAATCACCAGGAAGATACTCAGTACAACCGCAGCGGTTGTGGCTTTTCCAACAGCGGCTGCGCCTCCGCGAACCCGCATTCCCATGAAACATCCGACATTTGCGATAATGACAGCGTAAATTATGCTCTTTATCATTCCCCAGATAATGTCCAGCGGAATAAGTGCCTTGCCAAGTTCCGAAATAAACGTACTGGCAGGAAGATCAAGAAATAGTGTACCTGCAAGCAATCCGCCGAAAATTCCCGCACAGTTTGCAAGCAGGACAAGGAACGGCATTACGCAGAGAAGTGCTATCATCTTTGGAGTAACAAGATAGCTGAAAGTGTCGAAGCCCATAACGCGGAGTGCATCTACTTCCTGTCTGACCTGCATGGTTCCGATTTCAGCCGCAAAAGCCGATCCGGACCGCCCCGCGACCAGTACTGCTGCAAGCATGGGACCGATTTCCCATGTTATGCTGTACCCCAGCAGCGCCGGCATGAAGGTTTCCGCTCCAAAAATCCTCATCTGAAATCCGGACTGATAACCCAGGACAACACCCAGAAGCCATGTAAGAGTCGCGACTATCGGGATGGCTTTCACACCGGATTCTTCCATGTAGTAAAAAACCATCGCCCAGCGGATTTTCAGAGGACGCAGAATCAATCCGATGAAAGCATTCATAGTTTCACCCGCGAAGAACCATAGTCCGGACAGTGTATTCAGAAACGTGGATACACCCTCACCCAGATCCTCGAAATGTTCGTGCATTCCAACCTGTTGTTTTTTCGAAATGGAAGCAGATTCATGCCTTTTAAAAGAAGCAAACAGAGTGTCTATAGATTTGGAAGCTCCGATTCGAGTGCACTTCACTCCTGCCCTGGCAAGTTGGCGACAGAATTGATAGAGAATTTCACCTGGAACTGAATCTATACCAGGACTGTCAGAAAAATCGAGTTTCATTTTTCCGGCATCGAAAAACACAGCCTTATTCTTCTCGATAAATTCCCTGAGGTAATCTGTATCGTCGGTTTCAAGCACACATGAATAGATAATTGTGTGCCATCAAGCGTAAGTTTTTCAGAGCTTTTCAAGTATCACCTTCCCGCAAATACTCGATTCTCGATAATGTACACTGATTCATAGCAATTATTCCGCGCTAAAGGGAGCCCTGTCGCAACCTCTCTCAGGCTTGTCAATGAACACGTCAGTTTGTATTAATTCACAAACAAAAGAGGGGGTATGGATAAATGGGCACACTTGTTTTTCTTATTCTGAGGCTTGTGTTTGGATACAATAATGTTGGTGATGGTCAGGTTCTGGCTTTGCTTATCTCACTTGATACAATCGCTATCTTTCTGTTTCTCAAGCTGAAAGCCAAAAACTGACAATCAATTACCCAGTTTGATTCCAGATCACTCTCCTGCGGGATTCGCATCCATGTAGATATGACTCAATCGGCACATATCTCAATCTGAGCGAATCACTGTTATCATTCAAAGGAATAGAAATCTCCTGAATTTGTACAACAATTGAAGGAGGTTTCGAATGCGGAATTCAAGAAACAAATCAAAAGTTGGTGCGATGGATTACGGTACTGTCGCGGGTATTGTCCTGTTAATCCTGATATTTGAGGTAATACCTGCGACAAGGATAGGAAGACTTGCAGCGAAGACGGTTGAATCTGAAATGCAGGGGTATGATCCGGGAGAACTTTACGAAATTCCACCAGAACTTAAGGAAGACATCCCGATTGATATTGAGCAAATATTCCAGAACGAAATACCTGATGTTGTTCAACCTGAACTGGTGATAAGCCTTTCAACCGATACAACCGGCCTTAGTCATGCGACTACGGTTAACATGAATATTCTGACGCACAATGTGAATCCGGCAGACAATATTCCGAATCCAGGAACTTTCATTCCGCATAGCGTTCCTCCGGTCTGTACATTCAGACCTGTTCCTGAATATCCGGATATGGCAGCGCAGGCAGGAGTTGAAGGAAGAGTCATACTCCAGGTATTCGTATCAGCTGAAGGTAAACCCGTTCAGGTAGTAATTACACAGAGTTCGGGACTGGGAAGTATGGACGAATCAGCTGTGGCAGCTGCGTGGAACAGCAGCTGGTCCCCCGCGAAAAGAGCTGACAATGTACCTGTTGGTGTATGGACCTCAGTTATCTACAATTTCGTGCTCGAATAATTATCTTCTTAAAATTATTCCGGTTCTTCAACAAGTTCTTTAAAAGTCCTGCGCAGTGAAACAAGATAGTTCGTGAATTCCCGGGATAACCGTGATCTTGGATCGGTAAGATCTATAGTCTGGCGACGGACTATTCTACCGGGTCTATGACCTAGAACAACCACCTCACCGGCAAGGTACACAGCCTCTTCGATATTGTGTGTCACAAACACTACGGTAGTTGCAGCCTCTTTCCATGTATTCCTCAGATTCTCCTGCAGATCCTGACTTGTCCTGGTGTCCAGAGAACTGAAAGGCTCATCAAGAAGCAGAATGTCAGGCTGCATTACCAGTGATCTGGCAAGAGCGGCACGCTGTTGCATCCCTCCGGAAAGCTGGTGAGGATAGCTTGAACTGAAGTCGGATAATCCGACCATTTCAAGGATTGCTCCAACCCGCATGCGGCGTGTTATCCTGTCTATGTTTCCCCGCGCACGGAGAGGAAATTCAACATTGTCATGGATACTCATCCATGGGAAAAGCGCACCCTGCTGAAAGACATAACCTACAACTGGCTGTCTGCCGTCAGCCCTGAACATCAGATCGACGCTTCCGCTGTCAGGAACTTCCAGGCCTGCAATCGTTCGTAGAAGAGTTGTCTTCCCGCAACCTGTGGGTCCCAGCACGCACAGGAAGCTGCCCTGAGGAACATCGAAACTGACGGGACCAAGAGCATGGACATCACCGGATTTTTCTCTGAAGGTCTTTGCCAGCCCGGTTACACTCAAAGCCGTCATTTCATCTTTCCCTGCTTCTTAGAACCAGTGATTTCTCACCCAGCGCTTCAAGTCCCTTGGAGAAGAAAGCACCAATAATCGCTACAATTACCAGACACGCGAGCATTATGTCATAACGGGACAGCTGATAGGAATATCTGATAAGGTATCCAATTCCGGAATTCGTTCCAGGGAGCATCTCAGCGGCAATGATAACCATCCAGCATCTCCCGATTCCTAGTTTCAGTCCGTGAAAAATGTCCGGAAGAGCAGATGGAATCATCACATACCGGAAAACGAAAGTCTTTCTGGCACCAAGAACCTGAGCGGCTTCAAGATGCAGTTTTCGAACACTCCTTACTCCCTGAATAGTGCCAAGAATAATCGGGAATACACCTCCCCAGAACAGAATGAAGATCATTCCAATCTGTATCTCGTTGAAAAGGTGTTTTTGATATCGCAGATACGAGATGCCTAGAAACTGCGAAAGTGTCTCCGATTTAAACAGTATTATTGAAAGGGGAAGAAGAGCGATGGCTGATAGCGGTCTTGCCATCTCTATCATAAGGGAAAGGTACTTTCTGACGTGTCTGGATGCACCCATCACAAGACCGATCGGAATGCCGATAAGAGCGGCAAGTGAAAATCCAAGTGTTATTCGAACAAGACTGACTGTCATACTCCAGACAAGAGATCCTGTTGATATCTGATCCTGGAATGGATGCGCAAGAATCGAGAATACTTCTACTGGAGAGGGCAGGAGTGTATCCCGTCCCCCTCCAGTATTCAAGGCCCACCAGAGCAGCAGCAGAAGAGGGATAACCAGACCGGGAAGCCGATTTTTCAAACTTCCGATCCGGTACACCTTTCTGCCATTGCCTGTTGTTGAGATTGAATCTACCTCAGATTCTCCGGCATAAGGGAGAAATCGTAAAGGAATGAGGCGTTAATCTCATCATCCTTCTCCGTAAGAGGTCCGGTAAATGCTCCGAGATTTCTCATATTGTCGAGTATAGCAACCATGTTCTCGAGCCAGTCCAGAGAAACTTCCATACTGTATCTACTGGTAGCCATTGAGATCTCTTCAACTTCAACTGGATTACCAATCCACTCAGCGGCTGCGACAGCTGCATCCTCAGGGTTGTTATTGATATAGTCTGTGGCTGCGGCAAACAGTCTCAGTGATGCAGCAATTTCATCCTGTTTTTCAGCGATTGCTGTTTCCGTGGCTGCAATCGCGCAGCATGGATGGTTCCTGAAATCACCTGGCGGAAGGTCTGAAAGCTCTGCAACGCATTTTCCAATTCCGTTATGCTCAGCCAGAGCACAGGCGGGATTATTCGATACATACGCATCGACTGTTCCGTTCTGAAGTGCTGGATTGAGATTAGGTTGTCCCTGTGCATTGAAAAGAAGAATTTTCGAATCAGGTTCAGGATTTCCCTGCATACTCCATGGAATTCCCGCCTCAGTAAGCGCTGATTCAAATATCAGCAGAGCAACTGCTTTCGGGCTTTTGAATCCTATGATCAGCGGTTCATCGCTTTCATTCACCCAGTTTACGAAACTGTCCCAATCGTTAACCGCATCGTTATCAACAGAAACTACAAGCATATCACCTCTGCTGTGAAGCGGAGTGATTATTTTGATTCCGCTTCCCTGATCAGCACTCGCGGCAAAAGGAATTACACCCCCAAAACCGATATCAAATAATCCGGCAATCATATTGTTTGGAACGTTTATGGCTCCCTGTGACTGCACGAATTCGATTTCAACAACCTTCTGTCCGTTCTCAACCAGGGCATAGAAGCTTTCTCCAAGGGGCTCAAGGTAAATACCGTAAAGCTCGTTCATTTGTTCACCCCGAAGTGCAGATACAAACACAGCAGAATGGTGGTCATGTCTACAATGACCAACTTTCAGAAGAGGTACTTCTATCGATAGATCAACAACCTGTTCCTGTATAGTGTCATCTGTATCAGTTTGAATCTGATCAGCCTGCTCACCACATCCGGCAATGATTATTAAAAATAGAATTGAAAAGAAAGCTCCAGTGACCGAGATCTGCTTTTTCATCGCATTTCTTCCTTTGGATTAGAGTGTTTACTACAGCCTGCAGCAATAGACCAAAATTATCACATTTTCATCTCCCTTGATTAATTATTCTGTTACATGCCTTTTGCTATAGATATCCTTTACTCTGTAACAATGCAATTTGGAGGTCAAGCTTCAATATCCTCAACAAATACTCCAAATCATTAACTATTTTGTTCAATTTCAATCAGTTTCAGCGTTTACGCATTGATTATTCAATGCGTTAACGTTCCTTTCGAACTCTCCATAATGCACATTCCAATTACAATATTTTCGCATATGAACGATATTATGATTATTTGTTGTGACATTGCGTTTACACCAGATAGCATCTTACAGGGAAATTTGTATTTCAGATAAATTCTGTTAACTCGTTTTACAATTGTATCGTCTTGGATCAACCAGATTAGTTAATTCGCTACATGCTGTTTTCCTGAATATTTTCCCTTAACGTTAACAATCAGATTGACTTGAATAATGCGTTACAGTTTTGATATATCGCTATACTATAACGTTATGCGGAAATATATTAATTTATTTGTACCATTTCATAAATCAAGATATTATATTAACTCAATGCGTTGAACAAGGATGATGTGAATTTCCTTGAATATTCTGGCATTATCCTCTCAACTGCCTTATCTAACATCTTTATCCCCTTTTTCGTCAACTGCGTAAGCATTTGCATATTTTCGTGTAATTCTTAATTTCGCATATCCCCATCAAGTTGTGGTATATTCTCAAATGAGATTGATGTGATACCTCTACATGCGCAAACTGGAAAGATTACTATCCATGAACTGTAGGACACTTCTTATTCTTGACGCTGATGACACCCTCTGGGAGAGCGCTCTTTTCTTTGATAGAACTGAGCACGATTTTCTTGAGTTAATGCACACTCTGGGGTTCGAGAGGGAGAATATACGTAGCATTGTTCATTCGAGAGATATCGATAAATTACCAGTAACCGGGTATGGTGCACGACCATATATTGATACTCTACGGCAGATAA
>JAUWJE010000229.1 GCA_030607835.1 Candidatus Fermentibacterota bacterium
AATACATCAAGCTGCTCTTCAGCTTTTCGAACCTCTTCCAGAAGGTCCGACGCCCTTGATCCGGCTGTCACAGCTATCTGCAGGGATCCGGGAATTGTGACACTGAGTCGATCGGAAACAGAGTAGCTTGCTTCCTCATCCAACGAGATATTCGCCCTTTTTCCATCAATCATGTATTCGAGATCAGCCAATCCTCTCAGCAGCACATTTGGGGCTCCTGTATCAAGCTTCGCCTTAGCGGTAATGAACGCGCTCTCAGCTTTCTTAATGGATTTCAGTGCTACATCATCCACACGGTTCCGCTTCAGTAGTTCAGCGGCCATTGCTGACTCTTCCCGGGCAAGGTCTATTCTATCCCTGCGTTCTCGCATCAGCTCCAGGTCCAATTTGTCATGGAAGTAGTCATAATCCGCGCGGTAGAGATCGCGAAGTGACTCGGCATCCCTTCGCGCGTTTTCAGCTTTGGTTGCATCAGATTGAGCCTTGTCCAGAGTGTCCTCGGCATCTCGTAGAGAATCAATTGATGAAGAACTTGATTTCTCAAGTTTTGAGAGTGCGCTTCGGGCTGTAGCAATTTGCTCAATAAGCTCTCTGCGTTCATCCAGGTTCCGTTTTGACGTCTGCTGGGATTTCCGTGCCGATTCAAACTTGAGCCCTGCAGTTTCAAGATCATTCTCCAGGCGAGTGATTTCTTCCAGGGATTTCCTGTACTTGGAGACATCTTCCCGTACGCTTTCCTGATGTCGATTCAGGCGTTCCATGTCCTTATCGAGTTCAGCTGCTCGAACGATATCTCCTTCCAACTTCCGGATTCGGGATCTCAGTGATTCAACCTCCGACTCTGATTCATCAAGAGCATTTGTCGATTCCTGGAATTCCTTCTTATCCCTGCCCGTCTTCGTGTAGTAACGATCATATTCCTCACAGACTTTCTCAAATACGCTGTCCTCCCGAGGATCTGCCGCATGCCCGCCAGCGACATTGTCGAGAGCTGCTGACAATGATGTCTGCCTGGACAGGTTAGCCTGCTCGACAGCTTCTCCCTGATGAATGTTGAGCGCGTTCCATAGATCAACATCAATTGTCTCGCAAAGTATTTCCGCTGCGCGATCGTGAGCATCGCGTCCGGTATGATTTTCCACCTTAGGTTTAGTGACTGTCAGGGTGGTCTCTGGTTTCCTGTGAAACCTCTTGAAGTAAGTGAAGCGGTATTTACCGCTTTCCATTTCAAGTTCTATTTCTGAACCCACGTCCCTGGTCACAGGCTTGATTGCCAAAACGGCACTGTTCTTGCTCGAAGCCGGGTAATCGAAAAGCAGTCTGATGGATTCACCCAGACTGGTCTTTCCTGCTTCATTCGGACCTTCCACAACGGTCAGACCGCTGGAACCGAATTTCACCGCGGACTCTTCTATACCCCGGTAATTGGCAAGACGAAGGCGGAGAAGTCTCATGATTCTCTCCGAGCAAGCCTGACAAGAAGAGCAAGCGCATCTCGGGAAGTGACAGAGGATGAATCTGATCGATCAGCCAACTCTCGCAGATGTTCAACGGTCGAACTGGCAAAACCCGAGAACCCAAGATCCGAGAAATCAGTGTCCTCTGGAATAACCATGAGGTTTTTATCACGTGTTTGAACAGCACCGACTATCTCTCTTGCATGATCGAGTAATTCTTCAAGTTCACGATGAAGTGATAATGAAATAGTACCGACGAAGCGCAACTTTAGAACCGTTCGCTCCTTGTCCTCAAGGCCATCGAACCAGCTGCGCAAAGCGTTAATGTCTTCTCCGGTATTGAGGTCAATATCCCTTTGATCTATGAACTTCCATCTTCCGACATTTACCTCTTTGGTGATTACATCCTCTTTGCTGATCTCAGTAACAAGCGCGAAGCCGGATTTCACTTCCCTGTAATCAGTCGGTTCAGGAGTACCCGCATACCAGATGCGTCCGGTATCACCGACCTTTGTCAGGGAGTGTCGATCACCAAGAGCCAGGTATTGAATCTTACCCTCGGATATGGCTTCTTCAGCCGCCTGAAGAGAAATAACCGCTGGATCATCAGGATCGGGAGAGAGGCTGTCCACCATGCCATGAGCAACACAGATTCGCACAGTATCAACAGCTGGCTCAAGCTCCTGCAACGCCAGAGCAACAAGATCCCTCATTGGACGTTTCGACAACCAGGGCACTCCAACAATCTCTAAACCCTCATCAACAGGAATTGGAGCCGAATTCTCAATCACATGAACATTGGAAGGTTTTCTATCAAGGAATGCAGCGCTATGATAAACCGAGGCTGCATTGAGCGGATCATGGTTCCCAGGAAGCAGATACACAGGAACAGGCACTTCCTTCAAAGCCTCAAGAGCACGTGAAACAGTTTTCCGGTCAACAAGGTTCGACTCGAACACATCCCCACAGACAAGCATGAACTTACAATTCTCTTCCTCAGCAATGCGCCCAAGCTCACGGATAGCATCGAACCTGGACTGAGAATACCTTTCCTGAACTCCTTCAGAGAAGAAGTGCCGGGTTATTCCCAGCTGCCAGTCACCGGTATGAAGAAAGTGGATCACTTGCAGGCCACTTTCACTATACTTTTCCTTCTTCCTTGATAACTCTCAGTAATTCAGGGCTTTCAAAGGAGATTCTCTTCAGTCGTTCCCGGATTGGATGTTCTGAAGAATTAGCATACTGATAGAAGAATTTTACTTTTTCCCATTTCAATTCATCATCGTCTCTTTTATCAAAGGAGAGAATTCCTTTTCGTATTTCATTTATCACGCATAGGTTTTTCTCTGCCATGTGCTCGGGAAAGTATACTTCCATAACACATGCATCAATCAGCTCTTCAAGAAATATCGGGATAATAGCTGAAAGCACTTTTTCACCTGATACGGCTTTTCCATGAGCCTTAACAAACTGTATATAGTAAACAAGATGCTTGAAGAACTTTGCTGTCGATTTATCCGGCTTCTTGATTGGGATTTTCTCGAAGAAGACTTTCCTAAGCTCATATGAGTTCCCAAGTAAGTCAGGGAAATTATCCTTAAAGCAACAACGAAATAGAGAGGAATTGAACACGGCTGTCAAATATGGTAACAATGTACTATTGCTGGTCATAATGAAGCATTTCTGATTAGTAATAATGGATTCATTTGCATCAAAATAGAAAGGCATCCATTTTGTTATTTCGGGGTAGATGATTTTTGGTTTGCTGAAGGCATCAAGATAGGCACAGTTTCTCAGGTTGTACCATTGGTCACCTTTATCCTGCCTTTTCTTCAAAGCATTTTCGAAATTTGATAGATGTTTGAAGAGTACGGGATATTCCTCAGGCAAGTTCACTGGCTGTATCTGCTTTCCCTTGACCCCATTATGCGAATTGATCATCCACGTTCCATCCCAGGAATGGCCATAGCGTTTTACGAAGCGCCCCCTGAGAAGAGGAACAATAATTTCATCTGCTTGCGGCTCCTTCTCAAGGATAACCGCGCGCTCTTCATCTGTTATATAAAAAGCATCATTCAGGCCAGTCTTAATTCCATAATTGATACTCAAATCCCATTCTTTCAAAGGAATTCCCTGCTTTTGCACAAGCTGCTTGATTTCATGTCGTGCAGGGGAA
>JAUWJE010000165.1 GCA_030607835.1 Candidatus Fermentibacterota bacterium
CTCTTGTATTTTCCGCTGAAAGCGGCTTCTACGCTGTCCTCAAGGAGACTTGAACTGCGCACTATAAGTGGATAATCCCCCATTGAATCGAGGGCCATGGAAAGACCCTGTTTCATTTCCGGGCTGAAAGCGCAGTTCTTGAAAAGCTGTATCAGGTTCGGGTACTCCAGACGTATCTCAGCAAGGTACCTGTACCGGTATTCAAGTAGTTCTTCAAGGCGGTTATGGTGAACGTAATCAAGTATTCCGTCGCTACTTATGTGCCATGTGGAAGGCGTCTTGATGTTCGATAGCAGGGGATCATTCTGTCCTGCGATCCTGAGTATCTGTTTGGCCATGAAAAGACCGGCTCCCTTTCCCCCGAGTTGTCCGTGGCTCTTTGTGGGAATAATGAGGGAGTCTGTCAGTTTGTAGAAATCCTCGATGGAAACCGTTTCTTTCAAGCGGCTGATATAATCCAGCCTTCTGCTTATCAGTCTTCTTATGAGGGCTACTTTCAGAGCGTTCAGAACCGGTCTTGAAAGGCTTGCTTCGTCACTTACAACTTCCTTGTGGTTATCCATGGCCTGTATGATATCGGTCAAAGAGCTGGCGTGGTCATCCAGTATGTTGATCAGATGATCTATCCGATTTTCGCCGAGCCACCTCTGGAGCAGGTTGAGTATCTGATCATCGCTCAATTCCCTTGATGCTATAGCAAGTATCTCCTCCACAAGTTTGAAGCTTACTTCGAATTGATGCCTGGGAGTAGGTTGATTGATTCCCTCGTGGTCAAGGTCAGCATCCTGCGTAGATGTCTGGCCAGCCCATCTGTTCAGAAGGGCAGTGGCATCTGTTATACCAATGAAACTCAGGTAATTCAGAAGTCTTCTCGAGAGCGTCTGATAGAGCTTCCTGTCGGTAATGAGAAGCATGTCGAGTATGGTTCGCCAGGATTCGGATGTGCCTTTCAAATCGGACTGATCAACGATCTCTTCTTCCTTAAACATCCGGGAAAGACTGTCGTGAAGAATGGTATGGCTTATTCTTCTGGCGAGTGTTTTTATCAGCTTCTTTTCTTCTTCAAGGAAGGGTTCCTCTTTATCAAGCTTCGGCGCTTTGTCAGTATAGGAAACTATAACTTCTCCAACGTTGCCGCCGTTGATCACAAGATTTTCCGAAAGTTCAGCGATTCCCTTACCGAAATTTTTCGATTCATACGACTTTCGCATATAAACTATTCTGGCTTCACAGTGATCAGGGTCGTACCAGCCCAGAGTCATCGATTCCGTAACCGCTTGAAGCTTCTTCTCCAGAGGTTCATCACTCATCAGGATTTCATCGATCTTGTACAGACAGTTAAGTTCCTTAGCCCTCTCACGGAGAGAGTTCAGAAGCCCATGAGATTCCGTTCCCTTTTCATTCATCTGAGCACCACTCCAAGTCCTTTTCTGCCGTTAATTCTTACGCTTACTCCACCGGGTATTCTCAGGCATTTCACATGTTCCGTCTCATGGAGGATTTCACTTCCAGTATTGATAATGTCCCAGTTTACAGGACCGTCAAGAGGTTCGCTTACCGAAAGATAACCCACACCGAAACTGGACAGGTTGTGAAAAAAGTGAGATCCCTGGCTTAGTTCTACCCTCATTTTTGGACCTGAGATCTCGATAATCGCTTTTGCTCCTGAGATATGCCCCCACGTTACCGGTATGCCCAGCCATGGGTCGGAACTTCCCCAGCGACCGTAACCGATAAGAAGGTACTCAAAATTTTCATCCGTGAACATTCTGTTGATACGCGCAATCTCAGAAGCGATCTGCCTGGTTGCTGAAGTATTAAAAGATTCAGGTTTTACGTACACAATATATTCAACTTCCGTTATACCGTTTCCCAGAGCATGGTGAGAACAGGCCACAGTTCTTTCCCCCTGCAGGTCGTTCTCCGAAATATCCACCTTTTCACTGAATGCGGCTATGGGTCTTATCTGAAGCAGCCCCAGTGATGCGTCTTCCGATTGACCGGGTCCCTTGAAAGCGAATTCAATTTCCACTGGAGCATTTGCTTTTTCTGAGCATAGATCGAGAACATCCAACACCGCGTCATTAACGGGTATGATCCGGTCATCAAGAATCGGGGCGAAATTAACTACTTTCGGTCCCTTTCTGCCCGTTCCGTGAACAAGCCTGTCTGATTCCGCCAGGTATGTTGATGCCACGAACTTGAGTGTATCGTCGTAATCAGCGTCTTCGAGCTGGCAGGAAATCATATATTCGGTTTCTTTAACAGGATCGTAAGCAGTTATTCTTTCCATATTTACGGCCCAGAAGCTGTTCTGAGTACCTTTCATCATATCTCCGACTGAACCGAACGGTGGAGGTGCTTTTGGGCTTTTGGGGCTGTAGCTCCAGCATAGACCTCCATCAACAATACTCTTCCCCAGCCCAAGGGCCAGATTAACTACTCCATCCGATGGTTTTGCCTTGCCGAAAGCGTAGTAATTGAATGAGCGTGCTACCCCGGATACAACCGGATAGAACCTGTTGCCGTATCTCCTTCCGACTACCTACTGAAGTATTACGGCCATTGCTTCCTCAGAAGCTGAACTGCCGATACCTCTGTGAAATTCCCGGGAATCGCTGAAGTATGTACTGGCCCATACCAGCTTAACAGCTTCGATCAGCTTTCTGAAACGTATCTCGTCCGATGGCTGATTATTCGGAATCATCTTCGTCTGATATATACCTGCCAGCGGAGATTTCAGGTTATCTTCCAGAAGGCTTGAGGATCTGACTGCTACAGGTTCATGTGTTCTGACTACGAACTTCCAGAGGTCCCCCGTCAGCATTGGAGACATCTCTCCGCCAAGAAAAGCCATGGCGATCCTGTCATCGGGTTCATCATCGTTAGCATAGTGCTGCAGATCGTTGCGCTGAACGAAATCCAGGAAGAACTCGGTTGTTATTACCGTAAATTCCGGTACGTAAACGTCCATGGGGAAGGAAATACTACTACCACAATCGCTAAGGCTATCCACTATATCCACAAGACCGGATGCTTTCCCACCGATCTTACCGCTGCCGTAAGAATCCAAACCATGATTGTTATCCATTACCGCTTTCCTTCCCATATTGAATTTGATAGATACAAAGTATAACAGTGATATCCCGTGTAAAAAAGGATATACTTTTCAATACAGCAATCACTCTTATTGTCAACATAGTGCAGAAATGGATGCAGAAATGATTATTGCGCAGAATTAAAGATAGAGGAAAGCACAAAAAATGCAAGAAGTATCCTCAGACCCCAGGAAACAATTACCAGAAGAACTATGTCAGGCCAGATCTTGCCGGATGTCCACTTTGAAAGCAGCCATATAAGCACGATAAGGGGAATGATATTCCCGATGAAAGTTACTGGAATCAGACTCACGAGGTTGGCCACCGCAGAAGCGGCAAATACTTTCACAATACTTCCGCGAACCCCGGTCAGTATCATGGCACACAGGAGAAGACCCCCGGATATGAAGGTATAGGTAACAAAACTAGATAAGGTATGCATTATTAACCATTCGTAATTATTTAAGAGCTATCGTATATTCAGTAATACCATATTATCTTTTCCACACAGGGGAAAGACTGTATGGAACAGAACCGCCCCATTGAGTGTATATAGTGTTGAAGAAACGATTATGACCAGTGTTATTAAGATGTTTGAAACGATAGAAACCGGTTCTGATGCATTACCGCTTGGTGCCATGGTCGAAATTGATGCCATTGCTGAAGTAAGGGAGGAATATCCTTGATTGGACAGGTACTCGATATCGTTGCCCGAGCCGATATTGTAACGAAACTCATTCTTATTATCATTGCTGTCCTTTCCGTTGGTTCATGGGCTGTGGCCATCGCTAAAATACGTGAGTTCAGGGCTATACTCGGTTCTTCGAAGAAATTCATGGATGCCCTCAGAACAACGGGAAAGCCACCGGGAAATGATTTCTGGAGCAGAAACAGTGAAGTAGGTCCTCTTGCCAGGATGTATGCCGAGGCGGGAAGATTCCTTCAACGAAGACAGGACAGAGGGATAACTGAACCTCTTTCACCCCAGGAGGTGGGCAGCCTGACAAGTGCTCTTGAACGCGAGGCGGGAGAAGACCTTGCTCAGCGTGAACGGAATATCGGGCTGCTCGCGACTGTAACAAGTGTAGCACCTTTGCTTGGGCTGCTTGGAACAGTATGGGGAATACTCACGAGTTTCATCGGAATGAAGGAACTTGGTGTTGCCGATCTCAGCGCGGTTGGAGGAGGTATCGCTGCTGCGCTTACTACTACCGTCGCGGGGCTTCTCGCAGCCATACCTGCCAATATCTTCCATAATTTCGTTGTTGGAAGGATAAATTCGCTGGCAGGAGACATGGACAGATTCCTTTCCGAACTCGTGGACGTATGCAGAAGGGGAAGCCTGGAATGATCAAGACCAGGTACAAACAGTTCTCCAATATCAATGTCACCAACCTGGTGGATGTAACCCTGGTTCTGCTGGTGATATTCATGCTGACTTCACCCGTAATGCAGAGAAGCGCGGATGTTTTACCGCCTTCTTCCAACGAGGGAAGGATTTTAAGCAACCTTGACCCCTCGGAATCACTTGTGGTTGAAATAGATGCTTACGGCAATCTGTCCGTTTCGGGCGAAACGGTTCTGATGGAAAATCTTGGGGCACTGGCGGAAGCGGCGTATTCCTCGGGCAGATCGGAAGCTTTTGTACGGGCTGATCGTGACGTAAGGTATGAAGTAGTGGCCAATGCTCTTACAAAACTGGGCTGCGGAGGATATCTTAGCATCGGACTGATTCAGGAAAGTACGGGTAACAGCAGTGAGATTCACTGATACAGAAGAACGCAATTCCAGCAGATACTCTCCACGCAGGATTGATTACATTCTCGCCGGGGCAGGGCACCTGCTTATCCTGGCTGTCGGACTGATCACTTTTTCAAGCAGTGCCGAAGCGCCTGCCGGAGGTGATGAGGCAATGATGGTCACTATGGTTACGGCAGCCTATGCTTCC
>JAUWJE010000062.1 GCA_030607835.1 Candidatus Fermentibacterota bacterium
CAGGAAGATTTCGATTACGCTATTGATAGAATAATACTCGGCCTTGAACGTAAAAGCATTATCATCAACCCCATACAGAAGAAGTGTACCGCATATCACGAAAGCGGTCATGCGGTTGTTGGAATATTTGTTCCAGAAGCAGACCCTATTCACAAGGTAACTATTGTTCCAAGGGGGATGGCTATGGGTGTAACCAGCTTCCTTCCCGCTGATGATCGATATACTTACACAATCGAAAAGCTCGAAAGCATGCTCGCGATGCTTCTTGGTGGAAGAGCATCGGAAATTCTTTTTCTTGATACTCTGAGTACCGGAGCTGGAAATGACCTTGAGAAAGCCACTGCTCTTGCACGTAAGATGGTATGTGAATGGGGAATGAGTGAAGAACTCGGACCGATTACGCATTCTGAGACAAGCGATACGATTTTCCTTGGAAGAGAATTCAACAGAACAAGAGACTACAGCGAACACACGGCTCGTGTTATTGATTCAGAGGTAAAGAGATTCGTTGAAGAAGCATACAGCACTGCACGCGATATCCTGAACAATAACAAGGATATTGTTGAACGTATTGCTGAGCAGCTGCTTGAGAAGGAAACAATTTCCAGCATGGAGATCAACTCCATTTTCCGGGAACTTCGTCCGGACATGGGACCGATTCCTACGCTGCCAACCAGTTCAGATAGTATGAATAATCCTGATTCTACAGAAGAGAAGACCGAACCTGAAGAGGATGTTCAAAAAGACGATGGATCTGAAGAGGCTGGAAACTCGCACTGAAGCTCTGTCGTTCATTGGAAGGGGAATCAAGGTTATCTGAATGCGGCTCAGAAAACTGCATCTTGTAACTGATAAGGACTGGCAGAGAGAGCTTGCAATTATTGGTGCCGATCCTGAAACCTGGGACAGACTATCACTCAAATGCAGAGTGGTTGTTTTTTCCACCGGGTATCTACCTTCAACAGCAGCTAATATTCTGAAGCAGTGTATGCTCTCGGGCGGAGCAGATGCAATTGTTTCCCGAGGATCAGTATCCTGCAGAATCAAGGATACTGAAGCTATGATAATCGGAACACCCAGGCAGATTTTAAGGGGCTGTGCATCTCTTGCTGGACAGCAGTTTGATCTTCCGGCACTGGCGGGTGAATTGAGAGATGCCCTTGATCATTTCCCTTTGATCCCCGATACAATACATGCTCGAAATAAAGTTCTTGATTTCCGCAAGAAGCCATTGATAATGGGAATACTTAATGCAACTCCGGATTCCTTTTCTGATGGCGGCAGATATCTGAATACTGATGATGCTCTGATTCATGCAAGGCAGATGGTCAGTCAGGGGGCGGATATAATTGACATAGGAGCTGAATCAACTCGTCCTGGATCCCTTTCTGTTCCTGCGGATGTTCAGCTTGGTCGTCTTCTTCCGATTATTGAGTCTCTTAATGCTGATTGTGAAGCGGTAATTTCAGTTGATACAGCAAATGCTGCTGTTGCCAGCGCAGCCCTATATGCGGGAGCGGATATGATTAACGATGTTTCCGCTATGTCTGATCCGATCATGGCGCGGACAGTTGCCGAAGCGGGAGTTCCTCTTGTTCTGATGCACATGAAAGGCACACCGGAGAACATGCAGGATAATCCTGTATATATAAATGTTATCGAGGAGATCTATTCATTTCTTGAAGAGCGGATTGAAGTAGCGATAGAAGCGGGAATACTGCGAGAAAGGATTATTATCGATCCTGGAATTGGATTCGGGAAAAGACTGGAAGATAACCTTCACATTATATCCAGGCTGGAAGAATTCAGATGGCTGGGATGCAGAGTTCTGCTTGGTCACTCGTTGAAGAGCTTTATCGGGCAATTGATCCATAGAGAAGACACTGTTGAAATGGAGATTGGTTCTCATGCAATTACTGCTTTATCTTCAGGCAGTGCGGATATTGTAAGAGTGCATGATGTAGAGGGAACGTTTCAGGTACTCCAGATCACCCGCGCATTGGAGTACGGTACGTCAGGTTAGGGGCAGCGAAGTAAAATGATACAACCGCTTGGTCATTCAATTGTAAGTTTATTCTGGCTTGCCCAGCTTGCGAATATCATCGTAATAGCTTTAGCTCTCAGAATGCTGCTGAAATACCTCTGGCGTACACCGGCAATGCCGGTCATCCTTATGTTCATGATTCTGATCCTGTTCGCGAATATTCTTGGTGAACTTGGATTTTTCACTTTCAGCTATCTCCTGCAGAACCTGACTCCACTTCTCTTTATCGCGGTGGTTGTGATATTCCACGAGGAAATCAGAGATCTTCTTGGTACAATGGGACGAAATCTCAGAAAATTCTATGGCCACGGAGATATATTAGAACATAGTGCCATTGAATCGCTTGTGGAATCATGTGTTATTCTGAGGAAGCACCGACTCGGAGGACTATTTGTGATTGAAAGGGAGGAATCCCTCGAGAAGGTGTATGGTGATCCAGTTCTGCTGGACAAGCTCAAGATCGATCCTCCGCTTATTGCTGCAATTCTGCAACCTCCCGGAGTACTTCATGATGGAGCAGTTATTATTAATAACGGCACTATTGTTGGAGCAAGAGCCATTCTTCCTCTCTCGAGAAGAACTTTCTTCGGCAGATCGAAATCCAACAGGCCGCGCCCTGCCCTCGGTACGCGTCACAGGGCAGCAATAGGAATTACAGAGGTAACTGATGCAATTGCAGTTGTAGTCAGTGAGGAAACGGGGAATTTCAGTATCGCCCATGGAGGAATCCTTGAGGAAGCTTTCCCACTGGATGAATTCACCAGGAGACTGATCGAACTGACTTCTACCAGAAAAGATATCTAACCTTGCTTGAGAAGCTGAAAAATGAACTGGAAGATGCTGCCCTTGGCGCAATCAACAGGGCAACGATTGACATTCCCGCTCCTTTTCAAAAAGTCCTTCAGTCATGTATAACGCACAGTAATCATCTCGAAATCAGTCTTCTTGCTTGTGCAGCTTCGGAATGGTGTACCCACCCGCGAGATACAGGGATGCCTGTCGCAGTCGCTGCTTTAATGCTGCGCGCCGGCATCACAGTACATCTTACTCTTCCTGGTTTTACTGCCATGAATGACAGCAATTCCGATCTCCTTGAAAAGCAGGATGATGTTACTGCAATTCTTGCAGGAGATGCACTTCTTGCTCTTGCAATGGAACATCTTGCGGAGAATGGTGGTCGACATGCCGCAAGACTGCTTGCAGAAGCAGTTAGGGCTACCGGAGCACGTGGAGTGCTTGCCGGACTCTCCCTCAAACTGGACAAGCAGGAAGAAGACATTTCTGTTTTGCCTGATGGAAGGTCTATATGGGAGGTAACCAGCGGACAAATAGCGCGATTCGCCGCACAGGGGGGTGCGTTACTTGCCGGAGCTTCTGACATACAGCTCGATGACGCTGCTCAGATAGGACTGCTTACCGGTCGAGCCTGGTATCTTGTTGAAAAGGCAAAATCCGCGTCAGTTAAGAGAGACGTAAGAAATCCCATGTTCGAAGCTCGAACCCTTATGGAGCAGGCCGAAGCAATTGCAGGACATGGCCCGGAAGCAAAACTTTTCCATTCAATCATGTATCTATCCGACTTCTTCTCGGGGACGTAGCACACTTCTTCAACTTATATGACGTAATATCATTATTTATTTAGTATTTACGTATTAATAGATTATATTAATTCTAATTTATTCAATAACATTGCTGGCACTTGAAATATGAGCGATTTATTCGTACACTAATAGTATCATGCCAAGAACAAACCGATTGGATTGGAAGAATGCAGTACACCATGTCATGGCGCGTGGCATGGAAAAGGGGTTTATCTTTAATGACGACAAGGATAGAAAACGGTTCATACTTCGTCTTGAGAAGTGTATAAATCAGACAGGAGTTACAGTATATGCCTGGGCATTGATGCCAAATCATTTTCACTTTCTTATTCGTACTGGCGATATACCATTAGCAAAATTCATGCAGAAACTGCTGACAGGGCATGCAAGTTATTTCAATTATAAGTATGACAGAGCTGGTCATCTGTTTCAGAACAGGTATAGATCAATACTTGTGCAAGCTGATCAGTACTTGTTAAAACTTATACGCTATATTCATCTCAATCCTCTTCAGGCTGGGATTGTGACGAGTCTCGAAGAGTTAGAACGATATCCATGGACTGGTCATATAGGAATCCTCTTTAAAGGGCTTTACCCTTGGCAGGCATCAGAAGAAGTACTTGATTTGTTATCAGGTCACAGAGACGAAAAGATAACTCAGTACATTAAATTCATTAAGGAAGATGAAAGTGTTCCAGTCGTATCCGACAGTGAACTGACCGAAGGTTCATATCTTCTTGGTTCAAAGGGACTACTTTCGCTTGAGGAAGCAAGAGAACAAAAAATAGCTAATCATACTCAACATAGAATACTTGGAGACATTAATTTCGCCAGGCATATCTATAGCAGGATCAAAGACCAACAAGGTTCATTTCTTAGAAATCGTGAACACGAGCATGAGATAATTGATAAACTTCTGGAATTCACAAAAGAATACTGGGGGGTATCTCGTACAACCCTAATTTCAAAAGGTAGAAGTAGAGCTTCATCAAGAGCAAGGGAATTCATGAGTTATGCACTTGTGAATCAAATGGGGATGAGTCTTGTCGATACTGGTAGAATACTGAATTTGAGCCCTCAAGGAGTTTTATCTGCTGCACGAAGATTCAGATTAACGAATGAAATGATGTCCGCAATTCAGAGAATAACAGAATCTTAACCTTGCAACACATATTTATCATTCATTTATTCAATAACATAATTTACTTAAAATTTGAAGAAGGAATGATTTTCCCATAAGTTGATGAAGTGTGGTGCGTCCCCTATAGGAGGTTGTGGGGGTCTACATCAACTTCAAGACGTACGCCTGGATGCGATGTTTTTTCAAACTGTCGCCTGATTCTCCGCGATATCTCAGCCAGTGATTTCCTGGATGATGATCTGGCAAGTGAACTCCATCTCCATCGTCTATTGATTCTGGGGAAAGCGGCTTCCTGTGGAGAAGAAACATTTACATCTGCGATTTGAATTCCTTTCATACTTGAATGAGCAGCCTTGCGGACTTTTTCCTTATCCAGTCCGCTCCAGACAAATCTGATGAGATACCCGAAAGGTGGATATCCGAAGGCTTTACGTACCTTACTCTCCTCTTCCCAGAAATCTTTGTAATCATGTCTTGCAGCGATCTTGATGGTCATGTTCTCAATATCAATAGTCTGCAAAATAACCTCACCCTTTTTGGATCCCCTGCCGGCCCTTCCAGCAACCTGAAGGATCAGCTGGAAAGTCCTCTCGGCTGCCCGAAGATCAGGGAAGGCCAGCCCCATATCAGCAGCGATTATTCCAACCAGTGTTACTCCCTGAAAATCATGTCCCTTTGCAACCATCTGGGTTCCAAGAAGTACATCTCCACAACCCTTTGCGAATGCGCCAAGAATATCCCAGTGCGCATTCTTTCCTCTTGTTGTATCGGCATCCATTCTAACGACTCTGGTTTGCGGAAGCAGTTTCCCGAGCGCCTCTTCTACTTTCTGTATTCCAGGACCCATATGAGAGAACTCATCAAAACCACATTTCGGACATTTTTTTAAGGCTGCCTTCCAGTATCCGCAATAGTGACATCTGAGAACCTGTCCCTTTTTATGGTAAGTGAGAGTTACACCGCAGTTAGGACATTCCTCGCGGTGTCCACAGTTCTTGCACATCTGCGTTGGAGAGAAACCTCTCCTGTTTATGAGAATTATGCACTGTTCTCCCTTTGCTGTTCTCTTGCCGATTCCACTGAGAAGTTCATTTGAAAGAAGAGGATGTTTCATCCTGCCGGCGTTAACCAGAATGGTTTCCGGCATTGGAACACCATCTATTCTTTCCGTAAGTTCCAGAAGTCTGTATCTGCCTTTAACAGCGTTTCCGTAGGATTCCATTGATGGGCTTGCTGATCCAAGAATTACAGTAATATTTTCTCTCATGCCTCTGACAACAGCGATATCACGCCCGTTGTATCTTGGCAGGTCGTTCTGCTTGTAACTGCTGTCATGCTCCTCATCAACAACAATTATCCCGGTATCAGGCAATGGAGCGAAAATCGCGCTTCGGGGTCCGATTACAATTTTTCTTTTGCCCTGTTTAGCAAGGTTCCAGCTGTCCAGCCTTTCTCCAGGTGTCATCCCGCTGTGAAGTACCGTTACCAGTCCTGGAAACCTTCTGCTGATTCGAGAAACAGTAAGAGGCGTAAGCGAGATTTCCGGAACAAGGACAAGAGCATTGCGACCTTTGTCTATTACTTCGGAGATTGCTCGCAGGTACACTTCTGTCTTTCCACTTCCCGTAACACCATGGAGAAGGAAAACACAGCCCTTGTTCATACTCATGTGAATACTCTCCAGCGCAGCCTTCTGCTGTTCCGAGAGAGTTGGAATCTTCTTTTTGTCCTCAATATCGATATTGATCAGAGGTTCTCTATACTTTCTTCGGTAAAATTCCTTGATGAGCTTCTTATTCAACAGTGCTTTAAGTGAAGACGGAGTGGCTCCCGTTGCCGACAGCAGCTGCCTGCTAGGAACAGCGCCTTCGGAGGTTGCCAGATAAAACAGGATTTCAGCCTGCTTCGGAGCACGTTTCCTGATTGCCTCAGCTTTCCCAGTCAGCTTTGAACTATCGATGAACGGTTCTATCATCCTCTCTCGAACGGGTTCCGGTTCTGACGCAGGTTTCCAAAGTACCCGGATGATTCCGTCTATTTCCAGCTGAGATAGATGCTTATCAAGGGGGAATTGTCTGCTCAGATTGTCTTTCAGAATTCTGACAGGAACAGCCCTTCCCGCAGGAAGTAACTCACTGAGAGGGTTAGATGGATCAAGTTTATCAAGAAGTATGACGGTTTTCTCTGCTTTGCCTGAAATACCAGGAGGATGCGCGGCAGCCATCATCATTCCAGGAGGAGCCTGATAGTATTCGGCAGCCCAGTGGACGAGCTTAAGAATATTCGGAGGAAGCAGAGGGCAGGCATCCAATCTCGCGAGAACATCTTTAATTCTGATGTTCTTCGCGCTGCGGGTGATTCCCCAGATGTATCCGATTACTGTGCTTTTTCCAAGAGGTACGATGACTCTGCAGCCAAGGGGATTCCCGTTATCCAATTTCTCCGGCAGCCTGTAGGTATAAGTGCTCCATAAAGGTCGGTTAAGGGCTACTTCGATCAGCCGTCCCTGTTTTTCATTGCTCACTGTGAAGCAGATTTCCCTGATACATGAAAGGCTTTTTGATATACTTCCTGTCTGGCCCTGCCGATTTCCATCGGGAGCTTCGGCAGTGTGGGGAAGAACCCGTCCTGATAGACAATTCTGCCATTTACAATTGTCAATCTTACCCTTGATGCCCAATCCAATTCCAACAGATATCTGACAGGATCCTCCGCGAGTGTGAGTTCCTCCCATTCTTCAGAGGAAGGTTCGATCAGTACAAGGTCTGCAGCATATCCGGGAGCCATCACTCCGGTATTTTCCCATCCCAGAGCATCTGCCGCAGAGGAAGTGATACCGTTGAACCAGAAATCTGAAGAGAGAGATGACGGGGAGGCGGTAACTGACGCGAGGCTCATTGCAAGGCGCGTATCACCTGCCAGGTCAAGACGATTGTTGCATGCTGCTCCATCACTGCCCAGTGTGACACGTACGGATGTCTTTACGAGATCCGGAATATCTGCGATACCGCTGCCCAGTTTTAGATTTGCCCAAGGACAATGTACTACTGTAGTATTCGATTGTCTGAGTATCTCCTGTTCTCCTTCCAGAAGATAAACGCAGTGTGCAAGAAGTGTATCAGGACCGAGAAAGTTCCGGTCGCGCAGATAATGGATGTTACCTCCAGACTCCTTAATGGCAGGATGATTCATTTCATCTGATGTTTCAGCAGCATGAGTTGTTCTTTTAACTCCTGCCGGAAGGTCTGAAAGCCAGCCCCAGATATCATCTGAGCAGGAGAGTGCGAATCTTGGCGCATAGACGTAACTGACAAGATCACCACATGCTTTTTTTACTCGGTTGGTTTCTTCCTTTAACCATGAAAAGTCTTCAGCGACACACCCCGGTCCGATATCCATAAGAGCATTACCCGCAAAAGCTCTGATTCCTGAACTTCTGAGGATGTCAACGATTATTTCCGAGTGCCTGATAACACCCATATCAAGAAGACCGGTACATCCTGATGCAAAAAGCTCCTTAAGTGATTGTATGACTGAAACTGCAAGTGTGTTTCGTGAATGGGCGGCCTCAAGATGCCATATTCTATCGAACAGCCAGGGAAGAAGTAATCGCCCCTCCGCCATTCCACGAAAAAGAGTTTGGCTGAGATGAATGTGTGACTGAATAAGACCGGGTACTGCGATGCAGTTATTCCATTTCCCATCACAGGATTCTCTTGTAATGGATGTGATGCTGCCATTATCCATCTCAATTGAAAAAGATTCCAGCCTGAGAAATCCGTTATCCATTATGCCCGCTATGTTATACTTCTGTTTCATGTGCTTATTATGTATCATTTCCTGCCCATATGAAAATAGTTATACGAATTCTGGGACGGATTAACGCATTCTTATTAGATTCTC
>JAUWJE010000122.1 GCA_030607835.1 Candidatus Fermentibacterota bacterium
CGTTTTCCAGCAAGCATTTCCAGAGCTTTGATAACGCGAAATCTTGTATTTGATGGCATTATCACATCATCGATGTAACCCCTAGAAGCAGCATCGTATGGATTAGCGAACTTGGACCTGTATTGATCAACAAGTTCTTTCTTCCTTTGACCGGGGTCATCCGCTCCTTTTATGTCATGATGGAAGATTATCTCAACGGCTCCATCAGGACCCATTACAGCGATTTCCGCTGTTGGCCAGGCGTAATTGATATCCGCGCCGATATGCTTGGAACTCATGACATCGTATGCCCCGCCGTATGCTTTTCTGGTAATGACAGTGATTTTAGGTACTGTCGCTTCAGCATAAGCGAATAGAAGTTTTGCGCCGTTTCTGATGATCCCGCCGTACTCCTGTGCAGTACCAGGCATGAAACCAGGTACATCCACAAAAGTCAGCAGCGGAATATTGAATGCGTCACAGAATCGTACAAATCGTGCGGCTTTGATGGAAGCATCATTGTCGAGAACCCCTGCAAGATAGGAAGGCTGATTCGCTATGATTCCAATAGAGTGACCGTTCATCCTGGCGAATCCTATAATGATATTCGGAGCGAACATTCTCTGGATTTCAAAGAACTCTTCATTATCTGCAACAGCTTCAATTAGTGTTCGCATCTCATATGGCTTGTTCGGGTTGTCAGGAATGTAATCGTCCAGCCACATCTCCTGTCTGTCAACAGGATCAGTGCAAATCACTCTGATAGGATCTTCCATATTGTTCTGAGGTATGTAGCTGATCAGCTTTCGAATAAGAAGAAGGGCTTCCTCCTCGTCCTCACAGGCAATACTGCAGACACCGCTGCGCTTACTGTGAATCGAAGGTCCCCCAAGTTGCTCCTTGGTAACATCTTCCCCCGTTACCGCCTTTACAACGTTGGGACCGGTAACAAACATATAGCTAATGCCCTTCACCATAATGGTGAAATCCGTAATGGCCGGACTGTATACTGCACCTCCGGCGCAGGGTCCAAGAATTGCGGATATCTGCGGTATTACTCCGGAATAGAGAACATTCTTCAGAAATATCTTCCCGTAACCGGCAAGGCTTTCGATACCTTCCTGGATGCGGGCTCCTCCTGAATCGTTCAGCCCTATCAGGGGAGCGCCGTTCATAGCAGCCATATCCATTATTTTCAGAATCTTCTCGGCGAAAGTTTCTGAAAGACTTCCTCCAAACACTGTGAAATCATGGGAGAAAACATAAACCTGTCTGCCATCTATTGTTCCATAACCGGTAACCACTCCGTCTCCTGGAATTTTTTTCTTGTCCAGCCCGAAAGCTGTGGACCTGTGCGTAACGAGCATGTCAAATTCCTCAAAACTGTCATGGTCAAGCAGCAGATCGATTCTTTCCCTTGCCGTCATCTTTCCCTGAGCGTGCTGCTTCTCTATCCTTTTCTCGCCGCCGCCGGCAAAGGCCTTTTCGCGAAGAGCGCGGAGTTTGTCTGCTTTCTCAAGAGAACTCATTATCAGTTATCCTCTTCCGCTTGTGCATGTTCGCATAATTCTGTGAGTACTTTTCCGCTGTCGGAAGGATGTACAAAGGCTATTTTCGAGCCTCCGGCTCCAATCCTGGGAGTCACGTCAATCATTCTGATTCCTTTTTCGATGAATGATTCGATTTCAGCTGAGGCGCTGTCAACCGCATATGCGATATGGTGCACTCCCTGGCCTCTCTTCTCGATCGCCTTTGCTATCGGGCTTTCATGCGATGTCGGTTCAAGAAGCTCTATTTTGGAATTGCCTATTGCAAACATCGCTACCCGAACTTTTTGCGAAGGTACTTCTTCTATACCGAGTAATTCCAGTTCGAGAACATCTCTGTAGAATGGAATCGATTTTTCAAGACTCTCAACAGCAATTCCGATATGATCAATCCTGCTTACTGCCATCATCCTTCTCCTGTGTCCCTTCAAGGAATCCACTGAACATCTCTCCTATCATGTAAGGTGTTGTTTCCCCGGAGAGTACCGATTCAATTGCTCCTTTGATACTGCCATATTTATCCGAAATGAGTTTTTTCGCAATCTCAGATCCCTTTTCTCTGATGATCCCGTTCAGAATAAGGGTTGTCCTTCGTTTCGCATTATCCTTGCCGACATCTTCAGACGAAAGTAGACTGTCAACGGCGCTTGTTAAACAATCGATTCCTTCTCCAGTCTTCGCGGAACACCTGATAACGCGTGGCCGTACGGCTTGATCATCCATGAATTCAAGACTGTCATTAACCGCTGCTTCAAGCTGTTCTATACCGGGTCTGTCCGCCTTGTTCAGAACGATACATCGCCAATTTCCATAATACCGGCTTTCATGGTCTGAACTTCATCACCAAGACCGGGCACAAGCACAAGCAGAGTAATATCCGCAAGAGAGGCGACTTCAACTTCAGCCTGGCCTACTCCAACCGTCTCCACCAGTACAGGATCATATGATCCTGCGATAAGTACTTCCAGAGCGTCCCGTGTTGCCCCGGAAAGACCTCCAAGATGGCCCCTGCTGCCCATGCTCCTGATAAATACTCCAGGATCTGACGCATGGGTCTGCATCCTTACCCTGTCCCCCAGCAGTGCTCCACCGGAAAAAGGTGATGACGGGTCAACGGCTATTACTCCCACTTTTCTGTTGAGTTTTCTCCAGTAATCAATGAGCAGGTTCACGAGAGTACTTTTACCGGCTCCTGGTGGACCGGTTACACCAATGGTTCTGGCAAGCCTGTCCGGATTATAAAGAGAGTGGAGTATCACTGAGCTGGAGGGGTGCCCGTTTTCCACCATTGATAGAACTCGTGCCAGGCCTCTGGGTCTGTTTTCCCTCACATCATTTACAAATTTATCGATTTCTGCGTGAAGCAGATTAACATCCGGACGGATTTGCGCCATTGTGGAATTACCCTGACTGAAATTCGCTCTGAATAAAGTCAATTACTTCAGTCGCAGCAGTGCCAGGAGTAAATACAGCCTTGAATCCAGCCTTCTTCAGAGCTGGAATATCCTCCTCCGGAATAACTCCTCCACCAAAAAGGACGATATCAGCAGCACCCTTTTCTTTAAGAAGTCTGGCTACTTCAGGGAACAGGTAGTTATGAGCGCCGGACAGCAGAGATAGACCAACAAAATCCACATCTTCCTGAATGGCCGCATTCGCTATCGCTTCAGGTGTCTGGCGAATTCCGGTGTAGATAACTTCCATGCCGGCATCACGTAATGCCCTCGCGATGTATTTAGCTCCTCGATCATGTCCATCAAGACCAGGTTTCCCTATCAGTATACGTATTCTGCGATCCATAATCGCCTCCGGCATTAAGTATTTATGCAATCCTGAATATTCAATATGAGAAACCTTCATCTTAGCACTTCCCGAAAGCTTTCTCAATCGGCATAATATAACCATCTCTATTTCCTGTGCATAATCCCGACCTGGAGGTTGAGTTTTTAAGCCACCAGTATGGTGCTGTTGATGAAAGTCGGTGTATACTTTTTATTCTCTGTTATTTGAAAATGGAGGGGTCTGAATGTTCGGAAACATTGCAATCTGCTGCGGCAGATCAAGCCAATCCCTTGGAATCCGGATCTGTGAAATACTTGGAATAGATCCCGAGCCGGTTGAATTTGTTCAGTTCTCCAATGGCAATCTTATGGTAAATTTCACTGGTGAATCCGTTCGGGAAAAGGATGTTTTCATTATTCAGTCCGGTGAAAGGTCGATCTTCCAGGATCGAGATATGTCTTTCGGCAAAATATCAGGTGATATCATCGAATTACTTCAGATGATCTATGCTCTGAAAGACAGCGCCGGCAGGATAACAGCTGTAACTCCCTATTTCCCTTACGCAAGAAGCGACAAAAAAGATAAACCAAGAATACCTATATCCGCGAAGATGCTGTTTGACCTGCTTGAATCTGTTCAGGCTGACAGGGTTCTCACCATGACCCTGCATTGCCCTCAGAGTCAGGGATTCAGCAATATCCCGGTTGACCAGCTTCATGCGGACAGTGTGTTTCTGGAGAAAATACTGTCGTTTGGTACAGAGAAACTGGCTTTTGTCGCTCCGGACTCCGGCAGCATCATGAACAATGATTTTCTTGCGATGCACGCGGCAAGAGCTATTAAAGAAGAAGGCGGGAATCCTGATATAATAACGGGATATGTCAAGAAGATGAGGATTGACGACAGTGAAACTCCGCATGTAAGAACTGTTGAGGGTGTTGATGATCTAACCGGCAGAACCGTCATCATGAACGATGATGAAACACTTTCCGGAAAAAGTCTTGTTATGTGCGCCGAGATAGTGGTTGAACGCGGTGCGGAGGAAGTATACGCATTCGTTACACACGGTATTCTTTCGGGGAATGCCGTCAAGCGGATAGAAAACAGCTGCCTGACAAAGCTCTTCGTCACAGATACCGTTGAATTCGACACTGATGCTGCCGAGAAAGTTGTGAACGGCCCGCTGAAGAAGATTGAAACTGTCTCCGTTGCCAGAGTCTTTGCTGAAGCCATCAAGCGAATTAATGAAGGTCGAAGCCTGAGTTCACTTTTCCTGGGGAAATAAGGTGTAAACAGAGCACACCGACTCGCTGATCTTCGTTCCTGACCTGAATAGACTTCATCAATAATACGGGTACAGCCAGGTTATTTCCCAGATATGTAATTGCAGATTAAATATTTACTGATGTTTTGAAAGAGAACTGTTATGGAAAAAAATATAATTCTTGAAATCTATGAGAGCCATCACGCTCAGGCTGTGGCAACCATGTGGGCTGAGAGCCGGGAGGGCTGGCCTCCTGGGTTCCTGGGTGCTTCCGAGTTCACAGCTGAGAGCGTGGAGATGGAGGAGCAGTCATCAGGTAAGCTCTTTACCGTGCTTGCCCTCGAAGGAGACCGTGTGGTGGGTTTCTGCCGCACAACACCATATGGAGGGGAACCAGACGCTGCATACGTCGCTCTTGTAAATGTCGTTCCGGATCTGCACGGAAAGAAGATTGGCAAGCGACTTCTCCTGGACGCAGTGGAAAGAACCGCAGAAAAGGGCTATTACAGAATTGACCTTCATACATGGCCTGCCAATCTCAAGGCGATGCCCCTTTACAAGAAGACAGGCTTCTTCTGGGTACCTGATACCATGGTCTATATGCAGAATTACATGCCTTTCCTGATAGGAAGACCGGAGTTCAGGGAGTTCCTTGACGGTGAATCATGGTACGACGTTTTCGAGAGGGAGCTGACAGTGGAGCCGGATGAACAGAGAACGGCTTCAGGCAGGGAAATTTTCAAATATCGATTCGTGATCAAGGATAGATCCTTTGAAGCTGTATTCGACAGACGGGGAAGAATTCTTTCCGAGATAAACGCTCCCGGCCTGACCGCTTCTATCGAGCGGGAAGAGGGGAAGATCTTCTTCGGCAGAGAGGTTGGCATAATTCTCACAGGGGATACCCTGCCTTTCAACATTGATATTAAATCCCATGAATATCTTTCAGCTCCATCATCGGTCATGCTGGATGAAGCGGCTTCGGGCTTTAAAATCGTTCATGAGCCGGTAGCTGTACCTGTACCGGAGAGGGATCGATCTCCAAGAGTATCAGCGGTCATTCCCTGTAAGAACCTCCTTGAGATAGGACTCGGGATAAGAGCTGAAGAACCTGTATCGCTGCTTTCGCCTCCTGTCAGGAGGATCCGGCAGGGTCAGACTGAGCTTGATCTTGATCTCAAGGTACTTGCTGACGCTGATTCCGTGACTGTGCTGACTTCATTGAACGGTGAGAAATTCCAGGAAAAGAAGTTCATTCTTGAGGAAAGCATCTTTCAGAGGATCAGAATTCCTCTCCCTGAGCTATCCAACGGACTGCACGAACTTGCAATAGCCTTCCGCTGGGGGGATTCAAGTGGAGCCGAGGAAAAACTCATCCTTGTTAGCGGTCCGTTTACAGGCGTTCCTGAATCGAGAATCACAAGAAAATCAGCAGTAATCATCGGTAGAGATATTTCTGTTGAGGTTACCAGAACCGGAGCCTGGGCGGCCATCTGGGGACGCAGCATGGATGACAGACCATCCAGACTGGGAGGATTCAGGCTTTACGCTGGTCCGCCTTACTGGAATTCGGATCTTCCTCATCAGCTGTACGATTTCAAACTTGACGGGAACGTTATGCATGCAAGCACAGTCTGGCCAACCAGGCCGGAAATGGAACATGAATGCTGGTTCCGGCTTGACCCTGCAGGTTTCATCGCAGCAGGTAATTCGGTCAATAATGGAACAGATTCTATCCAGAAAATCAAATTCATGACAACCTGGGGCGGTGGCCATC
>JAUWJE010000087.1 GCA_030607835.1 Candidatus Fermentibacterota bacterium
ACGAAGAATCTTCTTGACAGAGAAGAACTTGTGGAAAATGCTCTTAATTCTCTCAAGGGAAACGTGAAAGCTGGATTCAGTTTTCCTAGCCCTGCGGATCTACCCAGTCTTCCGGTTTCTGATAATTCTATTGCTGAGATGGGGTATCATGACCTTCACGCACTCTCGGAGAGAGTACTTGATCACCTTAAAGGAAAGATCGAGGGACAGGTTGATGTCCGATGCGGTCGAGGCATCACTGATCTCGCGATTGTCAACACAAGCGGACTCGATGTCTCAAGCAAAACTTCCTTTATGTACACGTTTGCCTCTCTGCTCTTTCCAAACACAGAGACTGCGGTTCATAAGATATTCCTGAGCAGAAAAACAGCTGATTTCCCGAAAGAGCAGCTTGATGAACTGGTGAATATGTACCTGGCAGGTTTGCCTGAAGTCGAAATCCCCACAGGCAAGATGAAGGTTGTGTTCCTGCCTAACTCAATGTACACTCTTGTCTGGAGACTATCAGCTGCGGCATCCGGAAAATCTTTCTACAATAAAGTATCACCTCTTATGGAAAAACGGGGAGAGCGGATTGTTTCGGAAAAGTTTACCCTATATGGTGATCCTACTGATCCGGACGACATATCTCAGACATATTTTGATGATGAAGGCGTGCTCACAGGAAAACACACAATAATAGAAAGAGGAGTTTTCAAAGATCTCATCCTCAATCTTGATTATGCTGAAAAACTTGGCGAGAAACCTGCGGGGAATGGATTCAGAGACGGAATGTGGGGAGGCGAGACAATCGCTTTACTCCCGACGCCTTTACTGCAATGCAGCAGGATCGCGCCAGGTAGTACTTCTTTTAAAGAGATGATCTCATGTATCGACAGAGGAGTCATCATTCTCGGAGTTCTTGGCGCGCATTCAGGCAACATCCTTAATGGTGATTTTTCAGTTGGACTCAACCCGGGATTCTACGTTGAAAATGGCGAGATCAAGGGAAGGGTCAAGGATGGAATGGTTGCTGGTAATGTCTACGAGATACTGAAGAATATTGAACATGTCGAGAATACGCTTCATGACACTATAACTGGAGGGAAATATCCCGCAATACTGATGGATAACGTCAGTGTTGCCGCGAAAGATTAACGTGTCATTCTGACACGCACGCATGGAAAATGGATGCCGGTATGGTTCTTCAAACCAATTCCAGCATCTAAGATATTGCACCTCTAATTGTAACATACTTTCATATTTTGGAAAGTCTTATGCTCCAGATACAGTGGGAACACAGAAAAACTGCATAAGAAAGGAGCAGTAATAATATGAGACATGATGAAAGCAGAATAGTGAGAAGAGGTCGTTACTTATCTCCCATGGAGGTTGTACTGAGAAGTATAGCTCCGGAATTCGATATCTTCAATAATGGCAGGGAATGGGCTCCAGAGGTAGATATCACGGAAGATGCCGATTCGATCCAGATTAGAACGGAAATACCTGGAATGAAGCGTGAGGATATAGAGATCGATATCGCCAATGGAATTCTTACAATAAAAGGTGAGAAGAAAGAGGAGAAAAGCGAAGAAGGTAAGACATGGCACCGTAGAGAAGTTCGCTACGGCAGCTTTTCCCGCTCTTTCACTCTCCCGGCTGATGTAAAAACAGATGAATCGAAAGCTTCATATTCGGATGGGGTTCTGACGATTGTCCTTCCCAAAGAGGAAAAAGCTCTTCACAGAAGAATCGAAATAGAAGAGTAGCATACGGGGACATGCACGCTCTGGTGCGTGTCCCCAAAAACCATGGCTCTGGTGCATGCACGGGGACATACAGGCTCTGCTGTGTGTCCCCTATAACTAGGTTCTGCTGTGTATCCTTCTGCTATATTCCACCTTGTTACAGAAGAAACAGGGAACAGGGGAGGATTAAATGCGTTTTTCGGAACTTGCACTTGAGACCAGATCGATTCGCCGCTTCAAACAGAGCGTCAGACTTTCAAGAGAAAAAATCCTTGCGTTTGTTGATTCAGCCAGGCTCGCTCCCAATGCAGCCAATCTGCAGGTATTACGATTCAGCGTTGTAACTTCTGAAAAAAATTGCGCAACAATCTTTCCAGCACTGAAGTGGGCCGGCTATCTTGAGGAATGGGCAGGTCCGGAGGAGGGTGAGAGACCGGCAGCCTATATCGTGATTCATGCTCCGGGGGAGGAAAAACCCTATACTCGAATGGACGTGGGAATTGCGGCGGCCTATATAGTTCTCTCTGCAAGAGAAGCGGGTTGCGGTTCATGTATCATAATGAGTTTTGACTGCGGAATTGTTGCAGGAGAAGTAAACACACCCGAAGATTACAGGCCACTGCTTGTCATAGCCCTTGGCGTTTCCGGGGAAGAAGTTATTCTTGAGACTGCGCTTAAGGATATCAGATATTGGAGAGACGAACTTGGCAGACACCATGTTCCAAAACTCAGATTGTTCGAAATAGTAACGGAACAGTAACTTATACAGGAGGGTCAGAATGATCAGCCAGGAGATATACTCGGATCGCAGACAACGACTTGTGAAAGAAATGCCTGAAGAGTTCGCTTTAATTCTCCCCCCTTCCACATCAAAGCCTTCCAGCGCGGATGGACACTATCCTTACACGCCGAATTTGAATCTTGTCTACCTGACAGGCATAACTCAGCCAGGGACCTGGCTTGTTATTCACAGGAGAAAAGATATGGACGTAAGGGAAGACCTGTTTGTAGATGCCTACGACGAAACTCACGCGAAATGGATTGGATCTGTTCTGACAAAGGAAGAAGCTCAGGAAAGAAGCGGAATAGAGAACATCTCATTCAATACAGGTGTGAAGAAGTGGATTGACCGAATTATACAGCGCTGGGGAATAGAGAATATCCTGGTGGACTATCCGATTGCCGGTGTTACCGGTGAAAAAGGCAGCAGGTTGAAGTTTGCGGACGAACTGCTTGCCGCATACCCTCACCTTAATTTCGGCAGGCTGTCCAAAGCCATCTTCCGCATGCGCATGATAAAGGACGGAGGTGAGCTGGATCTTCTGAGGCAGGCAGTAGAGCTTTCGCGAAAGGGATTCATCCGAGCTCTCAAGGCTCTGAAGCCCGGGATGCTTGCGTACGAATTCGAAGCTGAACTGCTGTACGAATTCATGCGGAACGGGGAGAAAATTCCAGCGTTTTCCGCCATAGTCGCGGGAGGAAACCGGGCTACTTGTCTTCATTATGCGGATAACAACAGACTGCTCGAGGATGGAACGATGCTGCTTCTGGATTTTGGCGCAAGAAAAGACTTTTACAATGCCGACATTACAAGGACTGTGCCCGTTAATGGACAATATACCGCAAGGCAGAGAGAACTTATGGAGATGGTAATAGAAGTCCAGGAAGAAGCTATTCGATTACTTCGACCGGGGAAACTGCATTCACAGTGGAACACTGAAGTAAAAGAGTTCTACACCGGTCTTCTATTGAAAAATGGAATCATCGAAAACGAAGAGGATATTGAAAAGTATTACTACCATAATATCGGGCATCATATCGGGCTGGATACACATGATGAAAACGTTATCAGCGATGAACTTCAGGCTGGTATGGTTCTTACAGTGGAACCCGGGTTCTATTCCGAAGAAGAAGGTATCGGCATAAGAATAGAGGACGATGTTCTTATTGGCGAAAAGGAAAATACAGTGCTTTCAAAGGATATTCCGAAACATCCTGATGAGATAGAAGCGATTATGGCTGGAGGAAACTGATATCGGATTTTCCATTGAGGATCATAAATGGATGGAACTGGCTCTCGATCAGGCGGAGGAAGCCTTCTCCTCGGGAGAGGTTCCTGTTGGGGCAGTACTCGTAGAATCTTCCGGAAGATTCTTTACTGACCGGAACCGGACAAGGGAAACAGGTCTTCCAAGCTCTCATGCCGAGCATCTTGTGATAACTGCAGCTGCAAAAGCGAGAGGAGACTGGAGGCTCGAGGATTGCAGTTTATATTCCACCCTCGAACCCTGTCTGATGTGCGCGGGACTCGCTGTGATCTCCCGCATACCGAGAATCATCTACGGTGCATGGGACAAACGATTCGGAGCGTTGGGATCTGTTACGAATATCCTTGAGATGCAGAATCTTAATCACTATCCTGATGTAAAGGGGGGATGCCTTGCGGACAGGTCATCTCTCCTCATGAAAGAATTCTTCCGTCAGGGCCGAACCATTGAAAGGGAATAATGACAGTATTACTGATTCTTCTGGCTGCTTTTCCGGTGAGGATCGCTGTTCTTGGAGACAGAACCGGTTCTCCCGACGATGCCGAATTTGAAATAGCTGTTGACGCGATCGTTGAAATGTCTCCAGACATTGTGCTTTCAGTTGGTGATTTCGTTGAAGGAAATGGAGATGTTGAGACCGCACGCGAGGACTGGGACAATATCCTGCCTATTCTGGAAAGACTAACCTTGCGATTTCCATTTGTGTACACTCCCGGGAACAATGATATATGGAACGATCAGACCGAGAATTACTGGAGGGAATACACGAGCACCGAACCATCCCGAATCGAAGAGATATCCGGAATTACATTTGTCGTATTGGACACATCAAGAGATGACCGTCTATCGATGGATGATCTGGACACCATAAAAAGTTTCATAGAGGAGATTGATACAGACAATCCCTGGATTCTTGTAACGCATAAACCTTTCTGGTTTATGTCTTATCAGGATTCAACTGTGGTAAGTGATTTCAAAAAGCTCATGACGGAATCAGGACCTCTGGCGGTTGTGGGTGGACATATACATCGCTTTGCCGCCGATCGCGAGGATGGCGTTCTTTACATTTCAGCAGGACCTTCCGGCAGCGCGATATGGGAACCGGACACTGAGCATGGCAGATTTACACAGTTCGGCTGGATGACGATCTGGCCTGATTCGGCAGCCTATGCCGTAGTTGACGCAAGAGGGGTCTATTCGGAGACCATAAATACAGGTGAAGAAATGAATCTGTTCTACCTCTACAGGAATGAAATGTTTGCAGGAAGACAGCTGGAGATGGAACTGGAATCCGCGGTTCTCACATTACGCCCGGTAGAGGACAGAACAAGAACCGTCAGGTTGAGCATAAATGCGGGGAACTGGAACCTGCATCCTGACACTCTTGAGATAGAACTCATGGAAGATCCTGTTGAGCTCCATTTCACTCAATCCCCCGAAGGCAGTCCATACCCGTCACCGGTCATAACAGTCAATATGGAGTATGGTTCGCGAAACAAGGAGTTGTCATTTGAGTATTACTGGCCTGTTCTTCGCACAGCAAACGCGTTTATTACGGAACCAGTACTTGATGGAACAGCATCTCCTGGTGAATACAGAGGGATTCTTCAGACGGATTTCGCAAATCCTGAGGGGCAACCGACCGACCTGCCCGGAACGGGATTCAGGGCTGCAACTGATGAAGAGAATTTGTTTATCTGTACGGAAATGCGGGTAAGTTCGCCTGAAAGCGAAGATTACGCAGGATTCATCTTCAGTTCAGGAGATTCCTTCTACTGGCTCAGGGTCTGGCGCGACGGCACAACAAAAGCTCTTATCATTCCCCCCGAGGGAGAATGGGAGGATTGGGAAGAGGGCTATTCCATTGTAATCGAGACAGACGGTGCCGAGTGGTGCGTAGAAGCCGTCTTTGACATTTCACTGCTTGATCCCGAAGAGGATTATGTTGGTGTGCATCTGTACAGAGTAGTGGACGACGACTATGCGACATGGGTCTATCCAATTGAGTTCGATGCTTCAACTATGGGCAGAATCTGGCTCGAGTAGAGAGAGTATACGGGGACATGCAGGCTCTGCTGCGTGTCCCCCATAAACTAGTCTCTGCTGCATGTCCCCGCATTGGAAATGTTTAGATGTTAGGCCCGGCCCCCAAGGTGTTTTCTGAAGATTTCCGAGAGTCTGTCATCATCCTCGTTCGCGCCGAACAACCAGAGAATTTCCACTTCGTTCTTTTTATCATGTGTGGAAAAAACGGAAAAGTGACAACCATGTTCCGCATAGTCCTCAGAGAAGAAAAGACCCTTCTCAAGAGAATATGCCTCGACAAAACCCTTTCCAGGTGTCTCCACTCTGGCCCAGTCACCGACACATGACCATGATCCCGCATGCTTCCTTCCCTGTCGAAGGAGCGGTTCGTTCTGAGATGAGAACACCGCATTCTCATGTTCTCCGCCTGGAGATAGGAAACCACGGACATCGAATTCTCCACCAAGATATGCTTCGTGAAGAGCCTCTGGACAGAACCTGGTTCGGATAACCGGTACACCGGGGAGCATAGATACTCTCCAGGTCAGTAACAGTGAGCCGTATTTCTTGTGATCTATCTTCCACCTGAGTTCCCAGCCGCGTTCCGTCATACCATCTGTTTCAAGTACGAACTTGCTCCATTCAGGCTTTAACGTATCGAGTCTGAAGGGTTTCTCTCCGGAAGCATTTACCCTGGGCATTATGCCCCCGAACCATGGCTTCTCCCAGGCGAAATCCGAAGGTCCAGGATGAGAGGACATCAGGAATTCCACACCGTCCAGTTTCAGGCTGAATACATGCCCGAATTCTGTCGGGTCAATCAGAGCCTTCATCCTTCCGTTACTCATAGCGAGAATTCCGTTGTCCTCGGTAAGTTCAGTGGATTCCACGGTTTTCGGAATTATGTGAACAGGATAGACAACCTCCCTCTCCGCTAAAGACAGTCCTACGTCATGGAAACCATCGCCGTTTATCTCCGCGGAGATGGAAGTTCCTTTGAGGGCAGGTCCCTCGGAGAGTACTTTACCGTCGAGAGTAATTGCTGCTTTACGCTTTCCCAGCAGGTGGTGCGATAGCTGTACTTCCGCTCCATCCTGCATGACGGGAGTAATATTGTGCCTGAAAAAACCGAATCGCTTCTCGGTTTCTCCAAGTTCCCAGCCGAGGGATTGAGCTCCCCTGAACAGGCTGTCAAAACCACCATCCATAACAAACATCCTGAATACAGGTGATTCAATTGATTCGCCGGGTTTAATAGCGATTTCAGGTGTTTCAGGTTTATTGTAGTGAATTCCAGACCAACCAGCGAAGTAGACCATCATCGATCTGTTCTCTCCGGAAATAGCGAACCATGGAGCACCGAGATCATCCACTTTCCTTGGCAGATCTTCTTCATAGTCGGGTATCTGATTGTAGATACTCCTGTCGGTGTAGATGCCATTATTAAAGGGTATTGCATTGCATTTTGACTCGAAAAGATGGCCACCGCCCCAGGTTGTCATGAATTTGATTTGCTGGATAGAATCTGTTCCATTATTGACCGAATTACC
>JAUWJE010000033.1 GCA_030607835.1 Candidatus Fermentibacterota bacterium
ATGCCTTAAACGCTTTCAATTCAAATCTCTCCTGATTTATTTGTGCTGTCTCCGGGAGTGTTTTCGGTTTCTGTACCTCTAACCGCACCCAGAACTGTGAATACTCCCAGAATCACGGGAATATAGAGCAGAAAAAATCTTTGCAGAAGCGTGAATACAGGAAGAAGATTCCTTGATATTACAGAACTCATCAGTGCAGCGGTGGTTAGCTCCGCTACTCCACTGGCACCCGGACTCGGGGCAAAATAGGAGATAAAGAAAATAAGCATGTGTATTGCTATCACATCTATAAATCCACCGGTTCCGCCTATGCCCTTCATGATAAAGTATGCAAGTGTAAACTTGTTCAGGTACAGCACTCCCGTAAGTACGAAACTCTGAACAACTACCAGCAATTCTTTGTAAAAAAAGAACTTACAGGTGTCTCGATAATGCTCTACAAATTGACCGAACCATTTTCGAAGACCCTCTACCTTTTGTGCGATCCGGGGAGCCCTGGTGAAGAATCCTGTCAGAAAATGGAAGAAGCGCTCAAAGATTGATGGTTTCAGCAACGCGGTCAGCACAACTATGAACTGAAGGCAGAACACCACAAAACCCGCGACGATCAAGTGGTTCACAACTTTCGATGAAAAACTTCCTCCAAGAAAGAGAAGCGCTCCGCCCGAAGCAATAACGAAGAACACTATCGTCGACAAGAAATTGATAACACCAATCGACATTCCCCTAGCAACTGATATGCCTCCCTGGTGCAGAATGAAGAGCTGTGCCGGACCCCCGCCTGTCTGTGAAGGAGTAACCGCGCCCATGAAGATGTTGGCAAGATTTGCCCTGAAGCTAAGCCATGTACTCGCGCCCGGGTTCAGCTTACGGGTGAATACATGAATCCTCAATCCACCAAGCCAGAGATCAAGAAAGGACAGAGGGATTATCAAAAGGAGGTAAACAGGCTTCAGATTTGAGAATGCTTCAAGGGAATTCTCTGTATTCGAATAGAGAAAAATGCCTGCAAGTGCTGCAATTGAGATAAAAAGAAAGAGGATAACACCCTTTCTGATTGTCTTCCTGTTAAATACCCTGCTTGTATCCGCCAGGTCGAATCCGGGCTTATTCTTGTTATCATTTACTGAGGACAGAGTTAATCTCACGTTTCAGTGTTGCTACTTTGAATGGTTTTTTGAGTCTTCCGGAAAAACCATAATCGGAGAAGTTAGATATTACTGGATTGTTTGAGTATCCACTGGATACAATAGCTTTTATTTCAGGATCTATTTCCATGAGATGTTTGATTGCTTCTTCCCCGCCTATTCCTCCGGGTATGGTTAGATCCATAATCACAACGTCAAATGGTTTTCCAGAAGACATCTGTTTTTCATAAAAAGATATTGCTTCCGTGCCATTTTCACACTCTTCAACGTTGTGTCCGAGGATCTCAAGCATCCCTGTCAGTACTCCTCTTACACCTGGGTCATCGTCCATTACAAGAATATACAGCGAATCTTCAACTGGTTCATGACCTTCTACATCTTCACTATAAGCTTCCTCAATGGAAACGGCAGTTGTAATCGGCAGGTATATTTGGAATTCAGTTCCTTCATCCTGTTCGGAGAAGACCCGAATAGTACCAGAATGTCTGGAAACAATGGAATAGCATATAGGAAGACCAAGCCCTGTGCCGCCTGGTTTTGTTGTGAAGTAAGGATTGAAGATCTTTGTTAGATTCTCGGAGGAAATTCCTATGCCTGAATCCTTTATTGAAAGAAGAACATAACTGCCATTTTTCATGCTGGTGTCTTCTTCTTCGGATATTTCCAGATTTCTGCAGGCAATCCTGATTGTCCCGCCATCCGGCATAGCTTGAACTGAATTCAGGACTATGTTCTTGATAACCTGAGACATCTGGTCAACATCAACTTCAACGGAATCAAGGTCGTCATCAATGTCGAATTCCGCCAATATTTTGGATCCTCTTAATGTAAACTGTGCTACCGAACGAACGATTCTTTCAAAATCAACTTCCTTCTTTACGGGAACTCCGCCGCTTGCGAACGTAAGAAGCTGTCTTGCCAGGTCAGCAGCGTCTTCTGTAGCTGATTCCGCCAGAAGCAGCCGTTTGCGGTTTTCTTTCGCATCAGTTCCGGATAGAGCGAGCGAGATGTTTCCCTGAATGCCCATCAGAAGATTGTTGAAATCGTGCGCTAAACCACCGGCAAGGTTTCCTATTGATTCAATATTCTCAACCTTCTGCTGATCCTCCTCGATTCTGCGCTGATTTGTTATGTCTCTGATTATACCTTCAATGTACTCGATCTCTCCATTACTTCCGACTACTCCTTTTGCTGAATTGGAAGAAAGAAACGTGGTTCCATCCATTTTCTTCAGTTCCGCTTCAAAATTCTCCACAATCCCATCACGCTGGATCTTTTCAATTAATTGCTGTCTTCTCTCTTCATCAACGTAAAGTTCCTGAACACAGATATTTTCGCGCTCTTCGTCATCCGAGATCCCGAACATTCTGTACATCTCAGGATTAGCGGTGAGAATTCGCCCTCCGGATTTCATCGAGGACCGGTATATGGCAACCGGCACATTTCTTGAAAGATCTCTGTATTTGTCTTCAGTTACTTCCAGCTCTTCCCTAGTTTTGATCGATTCGGTGAGGTCTACGGTAAGTGTAATGACTTTATCCACTTCTCCATCTTCAGTCTTGAGAGTATAGAAGTGGTGAGAAATCCATTCAGTTCCTCCAGGAGTTGGATTAGGAAGCCTGAGTTGTGGGATGTAAAGCTCTCCGCCCTTGCTATATATATCTTCTACCACCCCGAGATAATCCTCAAGATATGAATCCCGTTCATCCATTTTGAGTTCAGACCTGGGAACCATTTTCTCAAGCTGGTCCTCCTTCGTCTTACTCCAGATATTTCTCCAGGATTCATTTGCTGTCAGCAGAGTTCCATTTCTGTCGTGAACAGTAATTCCAATCGGTGAATTCTCTATTATTGATTCCAATAGTGTATGCTTCCCCAGCAGTTCCATCTCAATCTTCTTACGCTCAGTAAGGTCTCTGATGGATATAAACGCGGCATAATTGTCACGGTGCTTGATTCCGACCGTGAGCAGTTCTCCAGGAAAATATCCGTCTTTCGTACGTACTCTGGCTTGAAGGAATGGAGTTTTAGTTTTACCCTTTCCCTCTTCCCTGATTATTGTGAGCAGCTTGCTCCTGTCATCTTGATGAAACAGCGCAATGGGGTTGACAGAGTAAATGTGTTCGCGAGTCTGGCCGGTCATATTACAGAAGCTGGTATTTGTGAAAAGTACTCTGTCCTTGCTGCAGATCAGGATTCCGTCTCTCGTATTCTCGATGGCAGCGCGATATCTTTCTTCGCTCTCTGCTGCTTTTGTTTGGACCCGAATCACTTCAGAGAGGTCTTTAAGCACTGCTACTCTATCAGTAGTTCCCGGAATGAATCCGATACTTGCCTGCATCAATCGTGATTCTTTTTCCGGGAGGTTCACTCGAAGGCTGTAAGTTGATGGAGGTTCAACGGATCCCTTTGCTCTGTCAAAGAAGTATTTTGTAACGCGCTCGATATCCTCTTCAGCTACAAATCGGGACCATTTTACTTTTCCAACCAGTTCCCTTGCACCGAATCCCACCATCTTTTCACACTGCGTATTAATGAATGTGATGGTTCCATTTTTATCAACTATAACAACGAGATCATCGATTAGATTAAGAATTGTTTCAAGAACTGCTTCTTGTGAATTCAGTTCTTTTTCAAGCGCTGACATCCTTTTCTTAACAGATTCAAGATGTTCCAGTATTTGATCGGTATCTTCTTTATTCTTCATTTTTTACCAGGTTTCCTCGAGCATTCGCAATTGAGAGCAACATTGCTTTACTCCAGGTGCCAGAACAGTTCTCCAGCAAGTGGATTGAGAATTTAATTATACAACTTATTACTAAAAATATAAACTTCTTAACTAATTAAATATATAGGCATTAGGTGTCTCCGTCATATGGGGATCTCCCTCTCTCTCGACTTTCCGATACCTGATAGAATAATGGCTGTCAACATCAACAGACAACCGAATATTCCTAGTAGAGTGACCTTTTCTCCGAGCATAAGCCAACCACCAATGAGAGCAAACACAGCTTCAAAAGACATTACGATCGCAGCACGCGAGGGGATAGTTTTCTTTTGAGCGATAATCTGAAGAGTGTAAGCTATCCCAACAGAAATGAACCCACCATATAAAATCGGTATGGCAGCCATTTTTAAGCTGGTCAGAGAGATCTTTTCAATAAGTAGAGCTGTGATCAGACTTAGAACAGAGCAAACAATGAATTGTATCGCTGCCAGAAGAAGAGCTTCAATTCTTTTCACATATTCGGATATCAAATGAATATGAAAAGCCCAGAAGATAGCTCCTCCAAACACAACAATATCTCCTGTTGCCATTCTGGAAGATCCTGAAGTAGAGAGCAGAAACATACCCGTGACAGCGAGTAGAACGCTTGTCCAGGTTCTGTTCCTGATGCTCCGGTGCTTGAACAATCCAATCAAAGGAACAATCACAATGTACAGACCGGTGACAAAACCAGCATTTCCAGCAGATGTATAAACAAGTCCAATCTGTTGAAGGGAAGCTCCAGCGAACAGAACTGATCCTGCTATCAGACCTTTTGATACCGTGAGTTTTCTTTTTCCCTCCACATCGCAAAGAGTGTTTCTCCGTTTACGGAAAGCCAGAGGTATTACAGTCGCCGCTCCAAGAGCAAAGCGAATTCCATTAAAATAAAACGGTCCGATATGCTCCATACCAGCACGCTGTGCTACAAAGGCAAGCCCCCATATTGCAGCTGTCAGCAATAGAAGCAGATCTGCCTTAAGTGATGGACGTTTGATTTTCTTCATCTCCTCAGCAGCTTTCAGCCAATATTCTCCAGAATCTATGAAGGATCAGAATATTGTTTGCGTAAATAATGACAGTATTGCTTTTCTTAATCAATAACATAACCATCAAGACGAGCTTGACATTCAATTATATGTTGTTATCATCTAGGTGCAAGATGCACTTAGATGAAAGGAACACTATGCCAAGAAGAGGCGGAAGAGGGTACGGAGCGCAGGGAGGATGCAGACGAAGAATTGGAAGGTTTCTTGAGCCGTGTCTTCTTCTGCTGCTTCATGCCGGAGAATCACACGGTTACGAGCTTCTAGAAAACCTTGACCGCTTCGGATTCAGCAAAAATCCAGCTGATTCCAGTACTATTTACCGAATTCTCAGAAGTCTCGAGGAGAGAGGATTCGTTACATCAATGTGGGCAGAGGGTGACTCGGGTCCCGCTAGAAGAGTCTACACTCTTACAGAACGGGGTAATTTCTACCTTGAAACCTGGGTTATGGATCTTGAGGAAACTGACAGAATTCTACACAGTTTCTTTCATGAATATCACAAGCATATGGAAGTCCATCATGCAAACGATGGAGAAACAGACAAGGGAAAGGAGTAATTATGCCGGCGGGAGATGGATCAGGACCTTTTGGTGAAGGTCCGATGACAGGGAGATCTATGGGAAGGTGTGCCGGTTTTCCGGCAGTCGGATATGACTCGGCTCCCGGAAGGGGAGCAGGAAGAGGGTTTGTCGGATTTGGTCGGGGAGGTGGAAGAGGCTATAGGAATCGTTTCTATGAGACGGATCTGCCGTTCCGACGCAGATATCCGCAGTACAATCCTCCCCGGAATCCTGAATTCGTTGAAACTGACTCCCTGAAGATGCAGGTACAGAATGTAGCGGATACACTTGAATATATTGCCAGCCGCGTCAAGCAGCTGATAGAACGAAGAAAGGGGAAGAATGTTAGATGAAAGTAATAGTCAGTTCACAGGGGAAAGATCTTGATTCAAAGACAAGTCCCGTTTTTGGAAGAGCTCAATGGTTCATTCTAGTTGACACAGATGACATGTCACATGAGTCCTTTGAAAATCCTGCTACCAGCCAGAGCAGCGGAGCAGGTGTGATGGCAGCTCAGTTCGTTCTTAAGAAAGGATCAGCTTCTGTTCTGAGTTCGAACGTAGGTCCAAACGCGTTTGAAGTGCTTCAGGCCGGTTCGGTATCATGCTACATCTCCGAGAACGGAACGGTGAGGGAAGCGGGAGATGCTTTCAAAAACGAAAATCTCGAGAAAATGGAATCAGCTACGTCAGATAAACATTCCGGTGAAGCTGAAAATACAGAGGACACCACAGAAGGAATCAGCGGAAATATTGCTGAGCTTGAGATGCTTACAGAGAAGCTTCGTGATCTCAGAACACAGGTTGCGGATATTCTTGAACAGCTCGACAGAATCAGCGAGGGATAACATTATGAGAATAGTAGTATCATCTGACAGCGATGAAGCGCTTGATTGCTCTGTAAGTCACCACTTTGGAAGATGCCCGTACTTCACGGTTATCAACATTGAAAATAATGAGATACTGAATGCAGAAGCAGTTGAAAATCCATTCTTCTCCAGTCATTCCCCTGGTCAGGTGCCCGATTTCATAGAAAGTCTTGGCGCGGATATAATGATCGCAGGAGGAATGGGAGGTCGCGCAATCAGCATTTTCAATAGCTATGGGATTAAATGCTCAACAGGCGCGACGGGTTCTGTAAGGAGAGCTGTAACGCAGTATCTCTCGGGTAGCCTTACTGCTGCTGCACCATGCAGGGAAAGCGTGGAGCACGGTTACGGAGAATCTGAATATGAGAAAGATTCTATTGACCGACTAAAAGAGGAAGCCGCATACCTGCTTGATAAACTTGATAATATCATCGTTGAGCTTCCAGAAAAAGACGGTTAGATAGGGGATTCAAATGAGCCGAGGTATTGGCGGGGGCCAACGAAGAGATGGTGGTCGGGGTCGCGGCGGAGGACCCTATTCAGCTGGTCCCGGAGGAAACTGCGTCTGTCCGGGTTGTGGTCATAAGATTCAGCATCAGCCGGGACAGGCATGCAATAAAACAACCTGTCCGGAATGCGGGACAAGAATGACTCGAGAGTAAATCCGAGGAATGGTTGTAGCAGTAGCAAGCGGCAAGGGCGGTACGGGCAAGACCATGGTGGCAGTCAGCCTCGCTCTTACTGCTGCGGGAGAAGAGGCTGGGCTCCGCCCTCTTCTTCTTGATTGCGATGTTGAAGAACCGAATGCAGGTCTCTTTCTTGATCCCGAATACAGTTTGCAAAAAGAGACCGGTGTGCTGGTTCCAGAAGTTGATGATGATAAATGCACTTACTGTGGAAATTGTGCGGAAGTCTGTGTCTGGAACGCTATCGCTGTTGCCGGCAGCAAAACACTGGTATTCCGAGATATGTGCCATGGCTGCGCGAGCTGCATGTATGTCTGTCCGGAAAACGCAATTACTGAAATCCTGCATGTTACAGGAATAATAGAGGGAGGGCCGGCATCCTCAGTAGATTTTGCCAGAGGTGTCATGAATATCGGGCAGGCGATGCCAGTTCCGACAATCACATCTTTATTGAAAGAATACCTTCCTCGAGAACAGGAAGACCTTGTGATCATAGATGCTCCCCCAGGAACATCCTGTCCCGTCGTGGAAGCAGTCAGCAGAAGCGATTACGTTGTGCTGGTAACGGAACCGACTCCATTTGGACTGCATGATCTGAAAGCCGCGGTCGATGTCGTTGTAAATCAACTCGGTATCCGGGCGGGGGTAATAATCAACAGGGATGGAATTGGTGACATGAGAGTAGAGGAATACTGCAATTCAGAAAATCTTCCTATTCTTGCCCGAATACCGATGGATCGGAGCATAGCAGAAGTGCTGTCAGAGGGAATCCCTCTGATTCACGGTTATCCTGAATACAGGAAAGTGTTTCTGGATATCCTAAACGGAATTCGGAAAGAGATTTCTCCATGAGACAGATCGTTATACTAAGCGGGAAGGGAGGAACTGGCAAAACAACTCTCACCGCAGCCCTTGCACATCTTGCGTTCAATGATATTGAACTTGTTCTCGCTGACGCGGATGTGGACGCTGCCAATCTGGAGATTCTTCTAAAACCTGAATTACTGGAAAAGCATTCATTCGAGGGTGGTTTTAAGGCTGAAATCGATACCGAGAATTGTAACGGTTGTGGAAGATGCTTTGATGTGTGCAGATATGACGCAGTCATTCCACCGACATCAAATCAGGAACCGAGTAAATACAGAATAGACAGAATTAGCTGTGAGGGATGTAACTCCTGTCTTCACCAATGTCCTGTGAACGCGATCAGCAGCCACAGAACAACAGCGGGAAAATGGTTCCAATCCAGATCTCTATATGGACCGCTTTTTCACGCGGAAATGAAAGCTGGAGAAGAGAACTCCGGAAAGCTTGTATCAATTGTCAAGAATGCTGCCATCGAACTCGGTGAGAAAAATGGCTGCATGCTTCTCATAGTTGATGGTCCGCCTGGAATTGGCTGTCCGGTTATAGCAGCAGCAGCAGGCGCTGATCTTGCCGTAATATCGACAGAACCAGGCGTTTCTGCCATTCATGACCTTTCAAGAATACTCAGAACGGTAAAACACTTCGGAATAACCCCGGCCGTCTGTATTAACAGGAGCGACATAAATCCAACCAAGACTATCGAAATTGAGGCGTTCTGCCTGACTGAGAATATCATTCTTCTGGGCAGAATCCCATACGATGATTCAGTAACAGAAGCCATGTCGAAAGGGATGCCTGTAACTGCTTTTGATCCTGAAACTCCAGCCTCAGTATCCATCAAAGATATCTGGGAAATTCTTTCAGCTCTGCCATAGAAAACCGGATTTGAATAAAACGCTAAACTGTTCCAGGAATCTGGAATTGGAATTTAGTATTTCTTTCCCTGTTGACTCTGAATATTGAAATTAAATATCATTAGCAAGTACTAAGTAGTTATACAATTTCAACTGGAGTTATTTATGAAGGATCAACAGAGCCCGGAGTGGGCAGCAGCAAGACTGATGAAAGCTGTGTCTACTCAGGAACTGCCTGACGAAAAAGTCAATGCTCTTTCCACATTTATATCAGGACATGAGCCAGACAGTATTGGACCTGTTCTTGGCTTGATTATTAATGATTCCTGTAAAAGGATTGAAGCAGGCCTTACTTTCCTGTTCCTTATGGACAGATCCCGTCTTTCAAGCTCTTGCCCTGACTGGAAATGGCCGGCTCTTTTTGACTGGTTCTCGAAAACATCTCTTGAGGCAGCCTGGGATCTGTTCGATAGAATACCATCAAGTGCAAGAAAATACGTCTATGCAAAATTTTCAATGCTTATGGAGATTATTTACATTCTCATACAGGACGATCTTCTGGATCCTGATGTCGATCTTGACTGTTCTGGAGCTGATATCGCTAACATTGTACTGAAAGGTAAAGAGCCTCATAGCAGCACTTTTTATATCAGTCTTAGTTCATACCCGACAAATATTCGAAAATTCATGAAGGATATCCTTTCCGAGCGGGATTTCATAGAAAAAATCCCCGGTCAATGGCAGTTCACGTTCAGTACGGAAATAGTAGAAGATTACTCAATCGGGAACAACCTGATTTCTCACAGGGGTACAAGTCAGATATCTCAGGCCATTGCGCAGAGAAACGCTGAGAATCTGATCAAACGCTTTGAACTGCTAATGAAGACTCTGCAGCTATTCCCTTCCGGACACCCGTCAATTGAACCTTCTACCGAATCCTTCACCAGCATCCTTTCGAAGATTCTCAAGGAAAATACTCATGTAACCCTGTCCTTCATAGGCGATGGTATTATGGTAAATGATATGCGAGTGGATATAAAAAGTTTCGGAGTAGGTGGATTCATTAGGTCTTTTTCAGATAGAAAAATAAGCAGCATTTCATTCAATCAGGGAATAACCGGAGGTCAGGTACAGACTTTCGCGAAGTTATTCAACAGACCTCCCGCCTATATAGCTGAGCATGGCGGAATGGGCAGACTGATTGAGCTTCGGGGACTTGATTCTGTTTCAATAAACCGTTTCCACTACGAGCTTATCTCGGAAAAGGGTGATTCAGACCGGACACTGGCACGGAGCGAAGTAACTGTCGAAGATGCAATCTTTTCAGAACTCATTGACAGGCTGGAAAGAGGAGATAGTATTGACACACTTCCTGGCAAGAATATTGGTGATGCTCTGAAATCCGTTCTTGCCGCCGCGAGTGAGGATAAGGAAGAGCAACGAGGTTTACTCGCAAGATTTATTACTGTACTTGACCCATCTCTACTGGAAAAGGGACTTTTATCAAATATATACGTTCAACGTGGAATGGCTTGGAAAGCGATTCGCAAGATCATTGACAGTCTTCTGCGAAGCCTGGCTTCACCTGATCCGGACGTCCGTCACAAAACCGTTGGAAAACTCCAGGACATGGCTCTTCTTGCTGTTGAACGCGGAAAGGAGAATTCCACCGCCCAGATTATTGAGAGTGTTTCAAGAGCGCTGAAGAGGGAGCATGATCCTGATGTGCTCTACAGAGCGGTAATTCTAACAGCTTCACTTATGGAGATTCTTCTTGCCCACGGTAACATGTCTATAGCGCTAAAAGCCAGCAAAATCCTTAGCAATCTTCAGGTAATGCAGTATCCGAGGACGGAGCTGGAAGCAGCCAGAAAACGATCTCTTACCGAAGCCCAGAGGAAACTTGACACCCTCGCAGCAGCTGAGGCACTGGTTCCCAGACTGCTTTCAGATGACACAAACATTTCAAAGGAAGCCGCACAGCTGTCTGCAATTCTACCACCTGACAACCTTGTCTCACAGCTTGTTAACATATTCCACGAAAACGACAGAAGGCTCAGAGCAAAAGCATTTAGAATTCTTTTAAATATGGGGGAAAGAGGCCTTTCTTCAATTCATGACAAACTGAAGGAAATAGTAACCGCTTTTAATTCTCAAGTAGACAGAGCATCGTTCAATCTCCCTGACTCTGACTGGTATACAGCCCGAAACATGATTCAGGTTCTTCGAGATATTGGGTCGAAGTCAAGTGAAACTGTCCTTGCGGACCTATGCAGAATACCTGACTCAAGGATAAAGAGGGAATGTCTTCTGGCTCTGATAAAGAGCTCAAACACTACCGCTGAAAGCCTCTCGCTGTATCTTATCCTTGACGAGTCAATTGATGTTTCGATAATCGCTCTGAATATCCTCACGAAACAGGCTGCTTTCAATCCAGCCTACATTCCGAAGATAACTAATGCTTTTAGTAGGAATAAAAAAATCAGACCGGAAATTATGGACTCTTTCAGCATTCTTGGTAATCAGGAACAGGTCCGGGATTTCCTTCTAGAATGCGTTAAAGAGGGGGAGGACGGTCAGCTGTTTGAAGACTCAAACCTCGCTTCAGGGGCTTTCCGAATATTAAAAAGATATGGCGGGAACAAGGAACTGGATGTTCTTGAGAAGGTGCTTTCTAGGGTTGAAGGCGGTTTCTTAAAAAAGAGCAAGATCAATCGGCAGCTTCTTCAGGAATTGAAGGATGTGGTTCTAACTCTGCAACTGTCCTCCGATGTAATCGAGACCGAGGAGAAGAAACCGGACGACGATGAAATCATCATTCTCGGTAATTATTAATCCCGAGACAGTAAGTTTTACATATCCTGAACTCTTCTGCAACTTGAATTAGGTTGAAGCAAACCGCGTGAGTTCGATCGGCGGTATCGGATCAATCTATCTGGCTCTGCATGTAGGCTATTCCACCCCCTATGATCCCCGCAGATGTCAGACCCATACCCGCATATGATCCAAACCGCAGAGATATTTGCAGCACCTGATCGTAATGGGACTGGAAGGAATCAGCAATGTCCAGTCTGGTGGCAATACCCACCCAGTCTTTCCAGCCAACGGAAAACTCGACAGTGTAGCCTGCAAATCCATCGGGAAACGGACTGTCGGTCAGGATCAGGCCTGGAGATAAATCGAGATGG
>JAUWJE010000064.1 GCA_030607835.1 Candidatus Fermentibacterota bacterium
CAAATAAAGATACCGCTGATCAGGCTGGAATTGATATCAGCTGAATGGATATTATCGAAGCCGCAGAAGACGAACCTGCTGCGGAAAAGGCAGTTGAGCTTATCAGAAACGGTGAGGCTCATCTTATTATGAAAGGGCTTGTTGCCAGTTCCATCTTTCTAAAAGCAATACTGGATCACGAGAAAGGTATTCGGGGTCCTGGTCTTCTAAGCCATGTAGCTGTATTTGATATTCCAACATATCCAAAATTGCTCACTGTAACCGATGCTGGCATGAATATCAAACCGAGGCTTGAACAGAAAGTCCTCATTTTGAAAAACGCCATTACAGTTGTAAATGCGCTCGGTATTGATAACCCGAAATCAACCTATTTATGCTCAAAAGAAGTACCATATGAGAAAATGCCTCGCACGATGGAAGCTGCAAAGATAAAAAAAATGGTTGAAGATGGTGAAATTACCGGTACTGATTTTGATGGTCCACTTGCCATGGATCTCGCAGTTTCTCCAGAAGCAGTAAGAATTAAGAAGATAAAAAGTACAGTAGCAGGTCAGGCGGACATTGTGCTGCTGCCGGATATCGAATCCGCAAATATTCTATACAAAACGCTGCTTTTCCTTTCAAGCGCTGAAGGAGCTGCTGTGATAATGGGTGCAACACATCCTGTAACGCTCACATCCCGTGCAGACTCGGCGGAATCCAAGCTCTGTTCGCTTGTTCTGGCTGGAATTGTGGCTTCTTACCTTGAAAGTTAACCCGAACTCAGATTAATGAAGCTTCAACCATAAATCAGGTTCTTTATCGCTAAGAAGAGCGCGTCCAGCGACAACTATCTCGCTGTCTGCTCCACGCTGATGAAGAGCTGCATCAATACATGCTCTTCTGATGGAATGAATTCAGCCGGATAGTACTCGAAATCATAACTATCTCCGTGCGAATGGGTCGATTCCGGCAGCCATTCATAGTAAGCGTAGTTATAGATCTCTCCGAGCAGCGTGAAGGGGAATGTGAATACTGCATATTCTCCGCCTGCGACACTCAATTCCATCATACCTTCGGGAAGAGCTCCCTCCATATCGGATTCGACACAGGCAAGGTAGCTATACTCCCCACTAATGACGTCGTAGCCGAAGAGGACTCCGAATGCATCGTCATCCATATTGACCCCCGGGATCTCCTTTATCCTTGGTGTAAATTCCTCCCAGAGTGCCATTACTTCCTCTGCGTCGGAGCCTGTGTAATCCATACCTATGACTCCGAAACCCTCGATAGTGACGATTTCGACCTCTACGAGTTCACTGAATACTGGCGTGTCTTCAGCTGCTGATACGTCCGGTGTTTGCAGCAGTAGCAGGATTATGAAAAACATCACCTCTCCCTTCCAATGCTGAAATCCTCAACGAGTATAATGAGTTACTTTTCAGTCGATCAGATTCTGTCCTGCGGTAAAGGCCTTCTCCATTAGTTCCTCATCCTCTTCCAACTGCTCAATATCCGAGGGTGCACAGGCATGAATCGTTTCCATGACATTTAGCCCGACCATACCCCAGGCGCTGATCATACTGTCAATTTGAGATTTGAATAATCCAGGATCATCTGCGCCCTGAGTTACAACAAACACAGTTTTCTTTTCGGCAATCCTGCTCTCATAATTATCTCCTATGAGACTGAAGAGTCTGTCCGTAAAAGCCTTCATCTGGGCGGTCATGTAATAGAAATAGATCGGTGTACCAAGTACTATGCAGTCAGAATTACGGATCTCATCAAAAAGCGGTTTCATATCATCATCCTGAACGCATATACCTGTTTTTCTGCATTTCATACATGCATGGCACCCGTTGATATTCAATAAACCGATATGGAAAATGGCTGTATCAGCCCCCTTATCCTCAGCTCCATTGAGTACCTGCCTGACCAGAGCATCAGTTGTTCCCTCGGTTCTTGGACTTCCAATAAATGCTACAACTTTCATACACTTCTCCTTATCAATAGTCCCAGTCATTACTTGGTGTCGGCAGACGGAGCACTTCATCCAGCTGTTTCAGAAGTTCTTCCGGTCCGACAAGCTCATCTGTCACCGCAAGCCCTGACGCTGGTCTGACTCCGAACCACATCCGTGTGAAAGCACCCACTGAAGCTTCCAGTACGGGAAGCCCACTCCGATGCCCCTTCTTTGATTTTGATTCCGGACCGAGGGTAACGGTATAGCTGCCTGCAATACCCCGCCAGGGAGCGTCTTTTTCCAGAAACTCTACAATTGGATCTTCCAGTTGAAGATTGAAGGAAACACTGCCCCCTGGAAGAAATGTCTTAGCCATACATTTCTCCATGTCGCATATGCGTATCTGCCAGTACGCAAAAGCCCGATGGCTGGTTTCGAATTTAGACTTCCTCGTTTTTCTCATGTGCCTGAAAGGGGTTCGTATCAGATCCTGTAGCTGGATAGCGGCAGGTTCGTTCAGCCGGATGAGAGAGACCTGGTCACCAAGGTTCCTGATCAGAGCAAGCAGTTCAAGATACTGAAAGTAATCAGTGTAGGACATCCAGGTCACCGAATATGGTCCATTTTCTCCTTCTACATGACCACACCAGAAATGGTGAGAAAGGTTCTCCCCATCAGGGTCCATATAGCCAAGCCCGAAGCCCTTCTTGCTCCACTCCATTTCCGCGTGGGTAAGTTCCTCCCTGAAGAGTGTTGTGTTACCGTGGTTCTGAAGTCTCCTCAAGCGTGATCTGTGGACCAGCGCATAGTCGTCCTTTGTCAGACGGATGGGTGCAGGTGGGTGAATATCTATTTTAAGACTGGACGGATCGAGACCGATCCAGGATTCATATGATCCGGTACCGAACCCGAGCTTGTCGTAGTATCCCTGTTCGAACATGCCCAGTCCCGCGACCAAAGCCCCTTCAGCAGCATCGAGAGCCACAAGTGCAGCTGTAAGCTTCCCTGCGAGTCCCTGCTTCCTACCTGCATATCCTGTAGTCACTCCACACACCGCGCAGAATGAAAGATCCTGTTCAAGATAGCGGAGGGAAGCGGGGGAGGAAGCTACAAGAGATTCCGCTCTGCCGTTCAGGTCTCCGACCAGTACACGGCAGCCTTCAAGAAAAGTCTCCATGATTTTCCCCTGGTCTTTCTCGATCCAGCCGACCTCACGCCATATCCTGTGGCAATCCTTCTGATCCCGTTCGCGGTCATACAATCTGTGTATCATTCTGTTCCTTTACCCTAACCAATTAAATTCCAGCCACATGAATTTAATGAAAAACAGCAAATGCTGACAACTTCAGCTGTATACAGAACCAGGGTCAGGCAACAGGTTGAGATCGGTGATGTGAAATGATCGATTATGCGTGTCTATTTCGGTTCCAGTAACGAATTGTGGGAATAATCACAGCGGATGCTCCAAAGATAACCGCGGCACCGGTTGCGATGGCAGCACCAAACGCTCCGTATTTTGGAATGAGCAGAAAATTCAGTACAAGGTTTATGCCTGCCGACACCAGAACGCTGTACATTGAATACGAAGGCTTTCCCATTCCCAGAGACATTACAGAGAAAAGGCTTCCGAAAGGACGAATCACTGATATTGAGCCCAGAACAATCATAACAGGCCAGGCGAAATCATATTTACCCTGATACAGAAAGTGCAGCAATGGTTCCGAAAAGCCCGTATACAATATTACAATGGGAAGCTGAATCAACTCGATAATAAGGATTCCACTGAGTACGCGCTTTACTATTTCATCTCTGTTCCCCTGTCGCCACATTCTTGATATAAGAGGAAGAAGAATCATGTTTGCGGCTACAGAAAGATTAATCACAAAAGCGGTCAGTGTGCGACATGCTCCATATCCCGCTACTTCAGAAGGAAGAGCAAGTTTTCCGAGAACCAGAATATCAGTCCTGGTGTAAACGAAATTAGCGAGCCCCGTGCCGAGAGAAACCACGGCAAAACCGATTACAATCCTCATTTTCCCAGGAGATATACCCAGGGAAGGAGAAACAAGGTCTCGCGCTAGCCACACGTTTATAAGCAGAGCAGCGACATTCCCGGCAATCATCGCTCCAAAGACCTGAAGAGGACTGTTGAGGGAACCGGTCAGAATCATCCACCCAACCGCAGAGGTTCTGACCGCGAATGAAGCAATGTCGCCTATCATGACATCTTTCATCCTGTGCTTTGCAACAAGAAGACTTCTTGGAAGCTGGGATGCTGTACTGACGATGACGAAGAGAGCAAGGACTTGAGGGATCCCGGAGATATCAATATCACTGTAAAAGGATTGAAGAAGTCCACCGCCGAAAACAAGAAGGAAGGCTGTGATTATTGCCATACCGGAGGCGAGGACTATTCCTGCATTGGCCAGTTGCTGTTCTCTTTCGGTGTCACCCTCTGCCGAAAATTTGATAATCGCCTGAAGAATGAATCCTCCACCGAAAAGAACACCGAACAGCTGAACGCTCCGCGCCAGAGCATAAGCAGCATAGGTTTCCGCCGGAAGAACCCGGACAATAAGTATTGCTACCAGTCCCCACAGCACCAGAGTTCCACGGCTCACCAGAGCCGGGACCCCAAGTTCGATAATCTGCTTCTTGAATTTCAGGATTTCTGCGAACATTATTATCCGGGATGAGATTGGAAAATCAGCGGATTTCCCTTGAACCGCGCTTTTTATCTCTAATTACAAAGAGCTGTTTCCCCGCAGTCCTCAGAACACCTCTCCAGAAACTGCCTGTTGTTTCTTCTTCGAGAAGCTGTTTTGAATAAGTAACTACAGTAAGCCAGAGAAGTGAGAGTAAAAGAGCGATGAAAGTATTTGATACTACAATCATTCCACGTTTTGGATATGACCGTAGAGCCATTGGTACGGCCGGAACCAGAACTTCCAGAGTAGGGCTTTCCTTTACTTCCTCAAGCCTGAGTGATTCCAGCTCCTGGCGCAGCATCAAATATATAATACGACGTGTTTCAAGGTTGATTGAGATATTTTCATATTCCTTCAGCATTGATGGTATGCTGTCCAGGCCGGGAAAAAGACTGAGACTGTCTCCGGTTGTCATTCTGTTGCTCAGAGCATTCCTGAGGAATGCGACTTCCCGCGCTATCTCTGAATAGACAGGGCTGGAGTACGACATGGTTCCGCTTACCCCTGACAGTTCAGCTTCGGCAAGAAGAAGCTGTGTCTCAAGAACACCAAGTAATTCCATTGTCTGTGAACCCTGCTCTTCAGGAAAAATAAGTCCTGTTTCCTCCCGGAACTGCTCCATTCTGTTTTGCGCTACAAGAAGGGATTCTTCCGCAGTCTCAACGGATTCCTCTGCGAGAATTCTGCTTCGCCTGGCTCTGCTCGTTATAATGACGGAGAGTTCGTCGTTCGCGAACGAAATGATATCGTTCACCATTGCTGCTGCTTCTTCTCTGCTTCTGCCCTCTGCAGATACGACGATCAGACCTTCAGGAGTGAGTTCTACTGCTATCCATTTCCGCATTCTATCAAGTGCAAGATCCATATTGGGGGATTTGAAATAATCAAAAAAATCGTACTTCAGCATGATGCGCTCTATCACTATTCTTGAAGATAATATCTGCTGAACAAGATTGATATCCATTCCTCCCGGTTTTCCAGCGCTCAATGCGCTTCCGAGACCGCCAAGCCCTCCGGGTAACATATCTCCCGCAATTCCTCCGAGACCGGATAACTGAGAGATAGAACCAGACTCTCCAGGAACCATCGCGATTGCGGATGCGCTCCACCGCTTCTCTCTCGTCAGTGCCCATACAGCGCTGGCGACAGCAACGATAAGGCATAGAACAACAACCCGCCTCAGATTGCGCGCAATTGTTGATATCCACCTACCAGCAAATGAATCCGCTATTCCATGTTTGTTTTGATCTATCATTCTTTGCTCACTTATCAAGAATCCTGTCCAGCGTGTACCAGATAGTAAATACGGTGCTAACAATAATTATCGCGTCTTTGTTCTGCGAAATCCATGTGTAAGGTACTTCAATCGCGTCTCCGGGAAGAGGTTTTACTTCAAGAATATCACTTCCGGATCCCATTTCTATCCCATCACGAAGGAGAACGGCTCCACCGAGATTAGCATTGTCTTCCGGACCACCAGCCGCAAGTATGTACTGATGTACTGTTGATTCAGGCCTATATGTAACCATTCCCGGCATCATTACCGCACCACCTACCGGTATTGAGTCACTGTACATTACTATCAGGATTGTATCTCCTGGCAGAATCAACTGATTAATGAAACCAACACTGTCAGCCCAGACGGGAAAATGACCATTGTTTCTGACAATTCTGGTCCTGGATAGATCAACATTCCCTGGCAGACCTCCCATACGACTAATAAGGGCCTCAAAACTATCATAAAAGCCAAGCTCCCACGTTTCCACAGAGGATACTTTTTCAGGAACATCGATCTCTGCAGCGGGATAAGTCATACTTGTGCGAAGCAGGTAAACAGGATTCTCGCATGCTTCAAATAAAACCGAGGCGCCATTACTCAGAAACGGATCGCTGACCGGTGAACCTGTCAGGTGATCAATATGAAGATTTACTTCAAGAGTATCACCATTCGCTGTAAACAGATTTCCTGTTCGAGAACCGTAGGCGGAAATTCCTCCTGCCTCGCGAACCAATAATGAAACCCTGTCAAGTGATGTCATGATATATGTTCCGGGCTCATTAACCATACCTCGAACACTGGCTCTGAGCATGCGTGGTTCAGAAAGCGAAAGTGTGACATTCAGTAAAGGATAAAAGTTTGAAACAGATCGCTGCAGAGCATACTGTGCTTCATCTATTGTAAGACCATCCACTGCAACAGCACCTATTCCTGATACGGACAGATAACCGTCACTTCCAATGCGACAGATCATCCATGGGAGAACTCCGGCTCCCAGCAATGCTTCGGTGCATCCACCCTCTATTACAACTGTAACAACATCACCAGGACCAAGAACATATGCGTTCCTGTCTACCTGTTCAAGAACGAACTTACTGGTGCCGGTAATTTCCTGCGCTGAAGAAGGTGCAGAAATAATCTGTATAAGCATAAGAAATATAATAATCAACATAAATTTACCTGTCCCCGCAATATCGTGTACAGTACCGCATTAAATTCTGTCCTGTCTGGAAGTCCGGGTTTGATCCCCGGTCTTCCGGAAGTACTCAATTGTAGTATCCAGACCAGTTTCCAGGCAAACGACAGGTTTCCAGCCAAGTTTTTCGTTTGCAAGGGTTATATCCGGTTTTCTGATCTTAGGATCATCTATCGGCAAATCCTTATGAACGATTGAACTCTCTGTTTTAATTCTCTCAAGTATAAAATCAGCAAACTCACGGATAGTCATCTCTTCAGGGTTACCTATGTTCACAGGACCCTCGAAATCACTCATCATTAAACGTACCAGTCCATCAACTGTATCAGAAACAAAACAGAAACTTCGAGTCTGTGAGCCATCACCAAAGACTGTAAGGTTGCGGTCGGACAGTGCCTGTGAAATGAACGCGGGTACAACCCTTCCATCATCAGCTCTCATTCTGGGTCCGTACGTATTGAAAATTCTGGCAATCTTCGTGTTCATTCCATGAAAGCGCCTGTACGCAAACGTAAGGGCTTCCGCGAACCGCTTCGCCTCGTCATAAACTCCTCTTGGACCTACTGGATTCACATTCCCCCAGTAATTCTCTGTCTGGGGATGAACAAGAGGGGCTCCGTAGACTTCACTGGTTGAAGCCAGAAGGAAACCGGCATTCTTTTCCCTTGCAAGACCAAGGGTTTTATGAGTTCCAAGTGATCCGACTTTTAGTGTTTGAATCGGAAAGGCAAGATAGTCAGCCGGACTCGCAGGAGAAGCAAGGTGAAAAATGAAATCAAGCTTTCCCTGTACAAAGATGTAATTTGTTACATCATGATGAATGAATGAGAAACTGCTGTTCCCGGCCAAATGCGCGATGTTATCAGTCGACCCTGTAATAAGGTTATCCATCGCCAGCACTTCGTGCCCATCAGAAAGAAGTCTTTCACAAAGGTGGCTGCCTATGAAGCCGGCACCACCAGTTACAAGTACTCTCATCTGTTCTCCCGGGAATTACCCAATCTCTCAGAATACATCACTCTGTAGTATTCCCTGAATCTGCCTGATTTTATCTCTTCCCACCAGTCACGATTATTCTTATACCATGCAACTGTAAGTTCAAGTCCTTCTTCAAAGATAATCTCAGCTTTCCAGCCAAGTTTCTCTTCTATTGAACTGACATCGAGAGCATAGCGTCTGTCGTGCCCCGGACGATCATCAATATACCTTACAAGACCCGGATCAGCACCTGTTGCCGCAAGTATGCCATCGGTCACTTCCCTGTTTGTATGCTCTTCCCCAGCCCCGATGTTGTATACGGAGCCAGGTACAGGATTATCCAATATGAGCATCAGTGCACTGCAGTGATCTTCCACATACATCCAATCACGAAGATTCAGGCCATCCCCATACAACGGAAGAGGCTCTCCATCCAATGCGTTGGTAATGAAAAGAGGGAATAGCTTCTCGGGATACTGCCATGGACCGAAATTATTCGATGACCTTGTTACTACAATGGGAGTTCCATGAGTTGACCAGTAGCTCATGGCCAGCAGC
>JAUWJE010000172.1 GCA_030607835.1 Candidatus Fermentibacterota bacterium
CACCTCCGTTGAGTTCCGATAGGGTGCCACGGGAATCGAGCATGTCTAGTGCGACGATTTCATACAAGCCAAACCCGGTATTATTTATGAGTTTGTTCACTCCTTCAAATCCGAAATCGGAGATCCGCGAAATACCTGCTCCGATTGAAACAGCATCGGATATTCTTGTTCCTGCAGCGGCAGTGAAGGTTCCCAGGACTATTCCGGAATCATGATGTTCAAAACTTAATTCTCCGTGCACGTAAGAGTGCCATTGAACTAGTCCAGTTCCGACTGTTATCTCGGTTCCATCCAGAGTGCTTAATTCAGCGGGATTGAGGAATATCGACGCCGGACCGCTTGAAGGGAGAGACCAGACTCCTCCCATAGCAGTGGATCTAGGTGTAACACAGGTTAGGGGGGAACCGTACTCCAGAGCATCATGAAATCCAAATGCCAGAACCCTGGATGGACCTGCAACAGACAGCAGTAAAAACAGAACGAGCATTTGCTTCATTATTATCCTTTGTCTTTTCGGTTAGTGTTTTAGAAAGGACTCTGCTACTTGAAGCAGTCTTCGATTATTTCATCGTCAGCGATTTCCGGAATTGTAACCTTCATGTCAGGTTCGGCATCCATTGCCCTTTTTACGGCATAAATAGCGCCTTTATTCCTGGCCCATGATCGTCTGGCAAGCCCGTTTGAAACATCCCAGTTGAGCATATTACTGGCACGGTATCCAGCTTCTGGAGAACCGTCAAGCAGAAGGCCGAAGCCGCCGTTCATTACTTCACCCCAGCCTACTCCTCCTCCATTATGAAGAGAAACCCATGTTGCTCCTCTGAATGAATCACCAATCACGTTCTGAATAGCCATGTCAGCCGTGAACATGCTTCCGTCCGCGATATTTGCTGTCTCACGGTATGGTGAATCAGTTCCTGAGACATCGTGATGATCCCTTCCCAGGACTATGGGCGCAGTGATAACTCCATCCTCGATGGCCTGATTGAAAGCAAGCGCGATGTTTATTCTTCCCTGTCTGTCAGCGTACAGAATTCTGGCTTCCGACCCGACAATCATTCTGTTTTCTTCTGCATGTCTTATCCAGTGAATGTTATCGAGCATCTGTCTGGATATTTCCGGATCAGCATCCTTTGACATGTTCTCAAGTACTTCAGCAGCGATATTATCAGATTTCCTGAGGTCTTCGTGATCACATGAAGAACATACCCATCTGAACGGTCCAAAACCGTAATCGAAGCACATGGGACCCATGATATCCTCAACATAGGAAGGGTATGAGAATGTCCCATCCGGTCTTCTTATACCATCAGCCCCCGCGCGTGAGGCTTCAAGCAGAAAAGCGTTGCCGTAGTCCCAGAAGTACATTCCACTCTCATGAAGTATGTTGATTGCTCGAACCTGGCTTCGAAGTGACTCCTGAACCTTCTCATGAAAGGCGCCCGGATCATCATTCATCATCCTGTTTGATTCATCAAAAGATAAACCGGCAGGATAGTATCCTCCGAGATATGGATTGTGAAGGGAGGTCTGATCACTTCCCAGATCAACCCGTATTCCCTCTTCTGCAAGTTTTTCCCAGAGATCGACCACATTACCCGCATATCCGAGTGACAGAGGTTTCTTTTCCTTTCTGGCTCTTTCGATTCTCAGCAGTACTCTGTCCAGGTCGTTTTCCACTTCCTGAAGCCAGCCCTGATCGTACCTTGTTTTGATTGCTTTGGGGTTGATTTCCGCAATCAGGCCTATCGCACCGGCGATGACAGAAGCCTTGGCCTGAGCACCGCTCATTCCTCCCAGACCTGATGTAACAAACAGTTTTCCGGCAAGGTCTTCATCAGGGGCCAGTCCGAGGTATTTTCTACCCGCATTCAGAAGCGTTATGGTCGTTCCATGTACAATACCCTGGGGACCGATGTACATGAAGCTGCCGGCTGTCATCTGTCCGTACAGTGTTACTCCCAGAGCAGCCATTCTGTCGTAATCCGTCTTTGAGCTGTAATTGGGAATGACAATGCCATTGGAGAGAACAGCTCTAGGTGCGTCCGGATGGGAGGGGAAAAGCCCCAGAGGGTGTCCGGAGTAGAGTACAAGAGTCTGGTTCTCAGTCATTTCAGAAAGGTACTGCATTGTAAGAAGATATTGAGCCCAGTTCTGAAATACTGTTCCATTACCGCCATAAGTGATAAGTTCCTGCGGGTGCTGAGCCACAGCGATATCAAGATTGTTCTGTATCATCAGCATGATAGCGGCGGCTTGAGGTGTCTTCGCGGGATAATCACTGATAGGACGGGCTTTCATTTTGTAGGTGGGGCGGAATCTGCGCATATAGATTCTGCCATCCTCCTCCAGCTCTTTCGCGAATTCAGGAGCCAGCTGAGTGTGCCACTTCTTCGGGAAATATCGAAGAGCGTTCTTTAATGCGAGTTTCTTCTCTGTCGGATTGAGTATGTCCGGTCTGGCGGGAGCATGATTAACTCCTGGGAGATCCGCTGGTGGTTCCGGTATTGAATCCGGTATACCCTGCCGGATCTCCGTTCTGAAACTATCTGACATTATAGCCTCCAATGACGTATATTTAAAAACTGTGTATTATGTTTTCGATAATAATGAACTGCTCCCGTTTTCCCCACCAGGAGGATCGTCGGCATGAGATGTATTCCATTGATGTTTATTGTATCCATGATTGCTGTTGGAAATCACTATTCACTTCTGAATTACAAACCTCTGAGTGACCGGGAATTGACCAGATTCCTTTCCATATCCACTGAAATCATCCATGTCTACGATGACGGGTCGATCGATTTCATAGCTAATGAATACGAATATGATGTTCTTCAAAGGGCAGGAATACCATTCACCACCAGGATAGATGATCTCGGACGTTTTTACAACAACAGATACGATGGTGGAGGCAGGAGTACCGGTATATTCATGACCTGGAGTGAGATATCCACCTGGATGGATGAGCTGCACAGTACATATCCTAATATCACCAGTTCACCTAACTCAATAGGCGAAACTATCGAAGGCAGACCACAGACAGTAGTTAAGCTATCCGCGAATAACAGTTTCTGGGTGGATGATCCCAGCCTTCCAAACTGCTGGTATGACGGTCTCATCCATGCCAGGGAACCTTCCTCAATGAGGAACCTCCGATTCTTCATGCAGTGGCTCTGCGATAATTACAACCGAAACGGTTTCTGCGGCCTCCAGGCCACATACGTGCTGGATAATCGCGAATTGTGGTGCCTTCCCTGCAACAATGTGGACGGTTATGTCTTCAATGAGCCGTACAGCTACGGTTCTGGAATGTGGAGGAAGAACCGGCGTTATAATGGTGGCGGTTCGTACGGTGTCGCCCTGAATAGAAACTGGTCCGTTGGCTGGGGTGGGCCCGGATCGAGCGGCAGCCCGTCTTCTGAGACCTATCGCGGGACAGGTCCTCTGAGTGAGCCGGAAGCCAGCAATATTGACGCTTTCTGGCAGAGTCATCCTCCCGTTCAGATGCATTCAACCCATTCGTACGGGAACATTCTGATATACCCCTGGGGATTCACGGACGATCCAACCACCCATGCTGCGCAGTATGATACTCAGGGTGAGACAATGGTGCAGTGGGCAACCGGAGAATTGCACGCCCCATCTGCGGAGATTCTTTATTACTCCTCCGGCAATACGCGTGATCACTCCTATGGATTATACGGCGCTATGAGCTGGAACCATGAAACAGGTGCTGATTTTGCCGGTTTCTGGCCTTCCGATACTGAAAGTTTCAAACTGTCAAGGAGAAATCTCAGAAGTTATCTTGTTACCGCGTTCCTGGCCGGTTGTCCACTTGATCCGCACGTTCCGGATATCGTTGTTATTGATGAGATTGGGCCGGTGTCCGTACCTTTCACAATTACCTGGAGTATGGCTTCACTACCTGCGACCTATGCTCTTCAGGAGCTTTCCGGTTATGAGATTCTGCTCGATGATATGGGAAGCGGTGGCCCATTCACAATGAACAACTGGAGCACTACTACTTCTCAGTACCATTCCAGTCCAAGCAGTTACCTTTCTGGCGGAACCGGTACGATGACCTGGACCGAGACGGTTGCGATACCTGAGAACGGTGGAGGAAGACTGAGCTTCTGGGCTTACTACAAAATTCCCGATGGAAGCTGTCAGGGCAGTATTGAAGTATCAGACGATGGTGGTGATAACTGGTATTATCTCCAGACATTCGGCAGGGATGACCTCAACTGGCGGCTTTCCATACATGAGCTGGATGAGTGGCAGGGAGATACTCTCAGTTTCAGATGGGCGACAACCGGAAGTTCCAGCGATCTATATATCGATGATATCATGGTGGAAGTGTGGGAGGAGAATGAATTTGTGGATCTTGATATTCCTGTAAACTCATATACATTCACAGGACATGCATCAGGTGAATTCTGGTTCAGGGTTGTAACGATGGATCCTGATTTTGGACCTTCGTGGCCTTCCGATGCTGTTCTGGCGCAGATTGATCTTGGAATTTCCCCTGAAGTGCACCCTTCAGGTCATACGAGCCTCGGACATATCAGCCCCAATCCTGTTTCCGGCATGGCCTGCATTCCGGTAACAATATCAAAGCAGGATGCCGGAAGTGCCGATCTGGCTATATACGATCTTTCCGGCAGGAGAGTTGTGGATATATCAGGTCAGATAAGCACACCAGGAGCCCATACTGCTTACTGGAACTGTACTGATTCAAACGGTTCTCAGGTGCCCGGAGGTTTGTATTTCTGTGTTCTGGATGCCTCTCATACGCGTTTGGCAAGAAGAGTGATGGTTGTATGGTAGCAAAGAAAAAGAAAACAGCACTGCTTCCATCGGATATCAGAA
>JAUWJE010000237.1 GCA_030607835.1 Candidatus Fermentibacterota bacterium
CTCCATTTGCGATATCGGTTTCACTCCTGGTCGGGTTCAGCCGGATCTACCTGGGAGTTCATTATCCAATTGATGTCCTCACCGGATGGAGTATAGGAGCATTACTTGGCGTTGTATTCTGGTTTATTTTCAGGAAAATGCTATCCCGACCGGGTCTGATAGGCTACACTAACCGGTTCCGAATCCGACAGCCTGTCCCGTATCCCCCTCCTGAATTACCGTGGAAACCGATTGTTTTCAGTTCGCTGGACGGTTATCCCATGACTGGATATTTCCTGGACTCCGGTAAGGATCTGATCATTATGATCCACGGACTTCATGGTGATATTACATCGATTGCAGAACCCGGCATGATCTTCAGCCGAATGGGTTTTTCGGTGCTTCTCGTTCCACTTCGAGGACATGATGGACATCCAATCCCCGTCACTTCCGGAGGACCTGCCGAAGTATATGACCTTGCAGGCGCGATCTCTCATGTGAGGGAAGTGATGGGATTTTCCATGGATCGAACGATTCTTTACGGTTCATCAATGGGCAGCGTAATTGCATTGAAGATGTCCGGTATTCTTGGAGATCCCGTGGCAGGGATAATATGTCACGGAGCTTACAGGAATTTCTTTACTACTGCGCAAATGAGACTTGGGAGTATGAAGAAAGGAATTCTTAAATTGCTGCTTCCTGCATGTGCAAGAAGAGGGCTTGAGGAATTTCGACCTGAAGATTACATTAATAGTTCTGCTGCAACCAGGTACGTATTTCTTAATGGTACTCGTGATAGAATATCACCACCGGAAACAGGTATCCAACTCGCTTCCGAATCCGGTGGTCTCTTCGTAGTGCTTAATGGAGCCTCTCATTCTGCCTGGATCACTCATAAATGGAGCCAGCCGCAGATCGAGACCGCCTTCAAGTTATCTTTGGAATACATCAGAGGAAAACAGATTCTGCCTGTGACAGTTGACGAATCGGGTTTCATCCATGATTTTCCTATCATACCGGGAATCAACTGAAGGAAGAGAGAGATGATAAATATCACTCAGGCGACGGAGATGCTGCTGGCATTTTCCTCGTTACTGAAGGACCTGCAGGAGGAACTCGATTCGGGTTCAGAATTGCCTTCGAACAGTCTTGAGAATCTGGATGCTTACCAGGTTTTCATATCGCAGCTTATACTGCTTCAAAGAGACCTTGAGGATTTTATAGAGAATGCTGTAACCCTTGAGCTCTCGATGCAGGAAATGCCTGTTCAGGTTCTGGATTTTTCTTCAGAATGGGAGCGGTTCAACTAACCCTCGCTATTTCTCACAAATATCGTCGTTTTGCCCAGCCTAGAGAGAATGCTGTGAAAATCAGTATCAGAATCGTAATTAAGATCCCCGAGACGAGTTTTTCCTTTCTTCCTGCGCTTATTGAAGTGCTGGTGAGAACAGGTATCTGAACCCAGGTGTAGTTACCCCGTCTGCACTCTATGATGGCAAGTCCCTCTATTCGGTGACGGGCGCCTTCCTGATCAGTCCATGTCCAGTATGATTCCCCGAATTCGATTCTGAATGTTTCATCGATGCTCAGAAAGCTGGTTCTTGATCCTGGATTGACCGATAGTCCTTCCTTGTCAGCAAGCAAAAGCAGGAGGGTGTCCGAATTGGTATAATTGTCCGACACCTCAGCTGATGCATGAGTTGACCAGAAAATCGCTCCATCTGTTCCGATTCGGTTCTCACAGAGTTCCTGGAGGAATTCCTCAGGAGTGGAAGCTGATAGCAGAAATACAATGAACAGGCTTGTCCACATATTTAACCCCGGATTACTTTCCTGATAGCAGAGAAGAGTTTATCCGGGTCTACCGGAAGCTGAAGATGCGTAACACGGGTTGTTACAGAGGGAATACCTGTAGATAAACCTGAGGCTACAAGTACCGGCTGTCCCGGGATTCGCGCAGTAAGCGCATTTGCATAATGAAGGTTGCTTTGATCCAATCTGCAGATGATTGCTCCTGCTTTCTCCTGTTTGACAGCCATTTCTCTGGCGGACTCGGTGTATAGAAAATTCTTTGAGCTTACATCTGAAAGAACATCACGGCAGAGTTCAGTGAATTCCCGCAGAGGTGAGTAAATAATTGCATCGATTTCCCTTTCGTTATTTCCTGCGGCAGGAAGAGCAACCTGCAGCACATCTTCCCCTGGAGATCCGGCCAGCCAGCCACCGAATCCCTGGAAAAGAATACTCAGTTTTTCAAGCGTGGCTGAATGCTCAGCGAAATGCAATCCATGCAATCTGAAACGCAGAACATGATACCGCCCCGGAAGAAATGAAAATGCTCCGGTTTCCGGTGTGTTATCAAGCCATCCTGTTTCAAGACCTGTCCACCTGTCCGGGCACATGGGAGCAAGGACGTGCAGGAGTCCTGCAAGTAGATCAGTTGTAACTTCTCGAGAGAACCATACAGGAGCTCCCTCACTCGAAGTTTCACTGGATATATCGAATTCCCATCCTTCCCGTCTGCATGCGGTGGAAAGGTACTCCGCAAGGGAACCGGGTTCCGAAGAGGATGACATTGTACCGGGGCCAAGAGGAGCAATAACCGCGATTCCAGCTCTGTTCGAATCAAGAACCGTATGATGAATCAGATTCTCGGATTCAATCCGACGAATTCTGCTGAAACATTTCATACCTTTCCAAATGAACTCCACAGGTTCAGGAATGAAAACACCGGCTAGCGCAGATCTGAATTGCATGAGTACAGACGGGCAGTCAATCCTGTCCAGTATTCTGGCAGCATTTTGCTCGCATGCCTGAGCTGAGCCAATTCCCGTTGTTTCCTGAAACCATCCATTCCATGATATGATTTCTCCGGTGGATGTATACACTGCAGTTCCACCTGGAAAGCGTTCACTTCGGTTCTCGCTTTCGCTACCGGCATTTTTATCCTCAGGAAGCTTCGTCCAGGTTACGAGGAATCAGTTTCGTGCAGGATGAATTTCCTCGATGAATCCCTGGTGATTTTCAAGTTTCGCACTCTTATTCCCGGTAACAGACAGATGGTCAATAGGGCAATCAGCGCATTGTCTTGAGTATCCGTAAAACTGATAGCAGAAGGAAATACCAAGTGAGCGCCCCTGCCAGAGAACATGAGTGTCCTTCATCAAAACCGCCTGCAGTGACGAAAAATCCGGGAGCTCTTCCTTCGGAATACACACTGATGCAAGATCTGTTTTTCTGAGAATTCTTCCGAAAGCATCTACAGTCGAGTAAGGGATTTCTCTTTCATCATCCCAGGCA
>JAUWJE010000192.1 GCA_030607835.1 Candidatus Fermentibacterota bacterium
GGTGAATGGGAAGTTGATATCCTTCGGGCAGCTTGCATAACAGGACGAGCAGAAGAAGCAGGACCAGAGTTCCTCCGACTTTATCACATCCTCGACGTTCCCCATCTTAATTGAGTGGATAATTCTTCGCGAATTGTATTGTGTGACTGAGGCCGCAGGGCAGTTGCCAACACATTTGCCGCACTGCATGCACTTCTCAAGGTCTCCGATGAAGCGGAAAGTCAGCTCGCTCAGTTCGCCGTAAAGCTCGGGACGAAGTTCCTTGTCAAACAGCCTACTCATCTTTGCCACCTGCAACTTTCGGTTTGCGCATCATTCCGGGCATCGCCTTCATGAAGGGAGGGATGAGGGTCGGGTGTCTCAACATCAGCGGCATCATGTCAGGCATCATCCCCATTATCATCCCTCGGGTCATCCCCATACTGAAGACGCCCATCATCTCGGACATTACATTGCTTATTCTCTTGCCGAGTTTGGGATTGTCGCCGAGAACTTCCGCCACGTAAGGCATCATGTCCATCACCAGAGCTCTGTCCATGGTGGCGCCTGCGTCCTCCATCATTCCGGGCATCATTTTGAAGATCGCCTGCTTCCTGTCCGGCCTGAGAGCGAGCAGTTTCAGCATCCCCGGCATCATGCCGAGGAGCCTCTCCCTGTTCACGTCCATGGACAGGGCATTGGAGTAAATCTCCATCATTCGATCAATCGTATTCATATGCACCTTTCCTCGTTTTAAGGCCGTGGGACAGCAGATCCATTTCGAACGGCATGTCCGTATACCTGATGTCCACTCCCGCGGGAGCGCACAACGGTTCGATGTTAAAACTGAGAATCGCACGGCAGCCGTTCTCCACCAGGAGATTTACAGCCTGCTGGGCGGCTCCGGGTGTGACAGCGATCATCCCGATGAACCCGTGATCCCGTCGAGTATGGTCCGCATCTCATCGACATGATGCACGGTGAGTTCTCCGATGAGAGCTCCCGCTCTGCGACCGTCGATATCGAAGGCGCAGTGGAACTGGTAACGTGTACCGGGTATCCCGCCTTCCAGGATAGCTCTGCCGAGACGCCCTGCGCCCATGAGGACAACTCTTGGGGGATTGGTTATCCCGAGTATCTTCTCGATCACTCCCAGCAGCTCTTCCGGGTTGTAGCCGGAGCCCTGCTTACCGAACTCTCCGTACGCTGCAAGGTCTTTTCTGACAGAGGCGGGGGATATCCCGCACGGTTCAGCCAGCGAGCTGGAAGTGATGATGTCGATGCCGTTCGCGATGGCCATCCTGAGGCAGCGGGCGTAATGGCTCAAGCGTCTTAAAGTTGCTTCGGATTCAGTCTTGTTCATAATCTCCTACCAAACTAGTAGTGATAGTTACCACTTTCACTATTGAATTTGATCAACGATGTCAAGAACACTTTCAGACAATTGTAAGACAACTTGTAAGGACATTCCGAAATCACTGCACGGGAGAACCCCAGGCCTCCGCCTGAACCGCTGGAGCTGGTCTGCGAGCCCGATGCGAACTACATTCCCTGACTGGATGAGTTTCACTGATCCGGTTTCCTTATATTCTGTGCTTGACACGGATTGATTGCCCTAAGTATTTTCGTCCCTATAGAATATACCCGCCAACAGGATGTGATAGAGAATTATTCTGGACTGTAGTCGATGGTTATTTGAAATCAAGTTTACATTTAGACTGGAAGGAACCTGCATGAAAATATTCTCTTTTCTGATTGTTCTTTTTCTGCTGTCAGCGTTCGTCTCTGCCGGCAGCATGATCGTGAACATTCCTCTGGATCCGGCACAGCTCTCAATCGACGATAAGGGTGTGTACACTTCTGTCACACATCCTCAGGCGTACACAACCTATACTCCTGGAGCACCGAGTCTCCCTATCCTGCCGGTTCAGCTTGCTCTGCCGACAGGATGCAGTGTGACAGGTTTTAAAATCATTGATGAAAGTTACATAAGCATTCATGGATCGCATTATATCACACCCTCATCGGGGTGTTATCCCCTATCAAGACCCGAACTGGCTTTGCCGGCAGAACCCGATGCTCATATCTACGGGCTTGATGTGGTTTATCCTTCTGTTTCCGCTGAGCTGAACAGTTCAAGTGTACTCTGGGGAATTCCAGTGGCTTATCTGACTGTTTATCCGGCTCGCTGGAACCCTGTAAGCGAACAGCTTGATATTCTCAGCAATCTTGTGATTGAAGTAGAATATGAATCCGATCCTTCAGTGAACCTCGTCAGCAGGCGTACCGAAGCCAGTGAGCTGAGGGCTCAGGAAATCGTCCGCAACATGGTTGTCAACCCATGGGATGTTTCATCTTCCGGTGCAGCTCTGGTTGACGCAAAAGACCTGGCTTACGGTCAGTATGTCATCATTACTCATCCCGATTACGAAACCATCATGGAGGATCTGGCCAACTGGAAAACCGCCAAGGGCATACCCACTAACATCTATACAACAACCTGGATCCAAGCCCAGTATAACTGCTGGGATCTTCAGCAGGAGATGCGTGCCTTCCTGACCGACTGCCGCGACGAGGGAACCGATTATGTCCTGATAGTCGGGGATGACAACAAGATTGCATGCAGAGATGCTTACATGTCCACCTTTGGATCAACTGAATATGCACCCTGTGATCTCTATTTCTCTGATATCAATGACACAGCACCGGGAGCCGATCTATGGGATACCAACTTCAACCATATATGGGGAGAACCTGCCGATAATATCGATTATCACCCGGATCTCTGGGTTGGAAGAGCCAGCGTGAATTCCACAGATGAAGCGGAACTGTTCGTTGACAAGGTGCTTTTTTACGAACACATGATTACCTGGCCTGCGGTAACAGATGATTATTTCGACTCAGCCCCTGTTGAAATGCGGATCGGTCACAGCACGGAACTTCTTTTCTCACCTCCCTATTACGGAAGTGTCAGTGCAGACATCATCTCTGGTTATGTACCAGGAACCTGGGAAATAGAAAAATGCTATCAATCCACAAGTAACAACAGTCATGCAATTACTGACGCAATGTTCAATGCCGGACCACACCATGTGTATGTTGCCGCTCACGGCAACACAACCTCTTTCTCAGTACCTGGTGGCAGCTATTCTAACAGTGATGTTATGAGCCTTACTAATATTTCCGATGAAAACAGTGTAGCCATCCTGAATGCAATATGCTGTTCTACCGGTCATCTTGATGGTGCTGAAAGCTTCAGCGATGCCTGGCAAGCCAGCCAGACTGGTGGCGGTTTTGTTGCGATGAACGCCAGGTATGGCTGGGGACATTACGGGGAGCCAGGCATGGGACCAAGCGAGCGTATATGCGAGAAGTTTTACTACAAGTACTTCCTTGAGGATATCTACGAACTCGGTATGGCTCACCTGACAAGCAAGGATTATTTCACTCCACCAACCGCATTTGCAGATACCTTCGATCTAGCAGGTGAAGAAGTGGCGACTCTGGACTGGTGTCTGAAAACCTACAACCTGTTCGGTGATCCCGAACTTCCGATGTGGACACTTGAAGCTATAGACATGTCTGTTACACATACTTCAAGCATTGGTGGTGCCGGAGAAATTCATGTGGAGGTTACAAGCGAAGGTAGCCCTCTTACGAATGCCCGTGTATGCCTTCAGAAAGGTGACTGGCAAACAGGGGAGGTGTACGAGGGGGAATACACAAATACCTCCGGTATTGCAGACATCTTCGTCAATCCTGCAACTACAGGAACGATAAGCATCTACGTCTGGGCTCACAATCACAATACATATGTAGGAACTATTGATGTTACTGGAGTTGGCATATGTGAACCTGAAGACGGAACCGTCTATCTCAATAGCCTTAGTTCCGTTTCGCCAAGCCCTGCATACAGCAGTGCTGTTATAAGTTTCAGCCTTGCACAGGCCGGCCCTGCACGTGTTGACGTCTTTGACATAACCGGAAGAATCGTGACGACTCTCACCAGAGATGAACTGACTTCAGGTTCCCATAACCTGCTCTGGAACCTTGAAGACAGCTCCGGCAGGGTAGGACCCTCGGGACTGTATCATGTGAGGGTTTCTTCAGGATCATTCACGGCATCAACCAGTATGATTGTGCTTAGATAAGTTCCTGTCTGATCTGTAGAAAACCGGGGTATAGATAGTTTATTCCCCGGTTTTCTCTGTGGTAGCGGTCACAGATATGATTCCAATATTCTTTATTCATCACGTCTCATTTCATA
>JAUWJE010000155.1 GCA_030607835.1 Candidatus Fermentibacterota bacterium
CTGTAGCTTCGAATTTTCCGATTATCGCGGAACTGTTATCGTGCGTAAGTACATAATCAGGTTCCACAAATATGATTTCACCTTCACGAACCTTTTTCCCGATAGCCCTGCCAAGGATTTTCATCGCGAATGTTTCACCCATGATTAAGAAACCTTCCATCAAATAGTGGCACACCTGCTGAGAATCGATTCATTATAGTATGAATTATACAACCGGTTCCTTGAGTAGTAACCCCACCCTGGAAAAGAGCATTCCTGGTGAGAGGAACAGATGAGATCAATTACGGGAAAAGAAAATATTGAGGATTCATGTGCGAATATACTCACGGATGAATCAAACCTGGCCGGAGCTTGGTGTGATATTGCTGTCTGGCCTGAAACTTCGGTAGAAGCACAGGCTTTTATACAAAGCTCCGCGAAAGATGGAGTTCCCATCACGGTCTCAGGAGGACTTACGGGAATCGCGGGAGGAGCATTACCTGAGGGAGGCGCGGTTGTCTCAACATCATGCATGAAAAAGATAGAGTATGAAGATAATGGACTGATTAAAGCAGAAGCGGGAGTAACTATCGAGGAACTCCAGAGATTCATTTCATCAGAAGCCGGCCAATTCTTCTACCCGCCGGATCCGACCGAAGAAACGGCTTCTATAGGTGGCACTATCGCTACGGATGCATCGGGTGCAGACAGTTTTCTTTATGGTTCAACAAGAGAATGGATTCAAAAGCTGGAACTTGTTCTCCCCTCGGGAAAGCTGCTGGAGATCGAAAGGGATCAGTACAGATTTGAGGATTTAATGTGCAGGCATCCTGATATTGGAACCCTGATCCTGCCGAAACTCAGTAGAAAACAGTCACCGAAGAATGCCGCAGGATACTATATGCATCCCGATATGGATCTGATTGATCTGTTTATCGGTTCTGAGAGTACGCTGGGACTGATAACCAGAGCCTGGTTGAAACTTGCTCCGGTTCCGTCTTTTCTGTTCGATCTGACAGTCTTCCCTGAGGATTTCGTATCCTTCTGGAATCTTTTTGAAAATCTATTAAATACCGGCGATTCGCTTTTAATAAGAGCAATTGAAATGATGGATGATCGCTGCATTGATTTCATCCGGTCTCATTCTGGAGACTTCCCCCTTCCTCCTGAAAATGCCCATTGCGCGCTTCTTCTAAGAGCAGAAGCCTGGAATGATGATCAATTGGATGAAGCATTGACTGCAATGGACGAAATTCTGGAGAAATCGAACGTTAGTTCAGAAACCGCGTGGGGTGGTTTTGAGCCTTCCGAACAACAGAAAATACGCGATTTCAGGCATGCTCTGCCGGAATCTGTGAATCACATCATTTCGGAGGCGAGAAGGGAATGTCCATCCATCCACAAACTGGGTTCAGATGGAGCGGTAGAGCCATCAAAACTCAGGGAGTACTACTTCAGAACAAGGGAAATTCTGGAAGAAAGAAATCTGCCTTATGTTATTTTCGGGCATGCGGGACAGGGGCATATCCACGCTAATGCACTGCCGCACAGCCTGAAGGAACTTGTGCTTGCGGAGGAGGCAATGCGTGAGATTGCTGCTGCGGCAGTTGAAATGGGTGGAACTGTGTCCGCGGAACATGGTCTTGGAAAACTCAAAGTCGGTTTCCTGAGCCTCATGTATACCGAAAATGAGATTAAGGGTATGGAGTCAATTCGTCGGGTTATCGATCCGGACTGTCTTTTTTCGCGATCGCTGAAATTCCCCTGATGGACTTGATGAGATTATGAGAATCGGGAAGAAAATAGTGCACGAAAAGGATCGGTTCCAGGCTTTTTCAGTCCCGTGTGACAATCCGGCTGAAGTGAACTGTATCATTAAACAGCTCACGGATGAATATCGACTGAAGAAGGCATCTCATCTGAGCTGGGCTCTCCGCAACGAGCGCAGCGACTCAATAAGGGAAATAAAGAATGATGGAGGAGCAAGCGGCGCGGGTAACTGCATACTGGAGATAATGCGTAAAATGAATGCCACTGACACTCTTGTGCTTGTAGCAAGATGGTACGGTGGCAGACACCTCGGAGGACTTCGGTTCAGGATTTACAGGAGGCTGACGGCGGAGATCCTGAATGAATGAATTGCTTTACTCCCGCACATGCTCCAGACCGATGGATACAAGTGCTCTTACGTGATCATCGGCAAGACTGTAGTAGACGTGTCTTCCCTCTCTTCTGCCGGTAACAAGTTTGGCGGTCCGGAGGGATCGAAGTTGATGTGAAATGGCTGAAACACTCACATCCGACTGATCAGCCAGTTCACAGACACATTTCTCCTCACTGAGAAGATTTATCAGGAGTCCGAGCCTTGTGGTGTCAGACATCTGGTGAAAAAGCTCCGCAAGCGAGAATAGTTCCTCAGGATCAGGTTTCCGGATTTCTCTGCCGGATGCGGAATCAGACATAACGCTCCTCTCTTACAGTATATCCCTTCTGTTCTACAGCCCTGACAGCCATTCCAGGATCAAAATCCCCGCTCCGGTCAATATTGAGTAATGCATTGCCATCTGAGGCGGATACAGTCGCACCCAGAACACCAGGGAGTTCTGAAAGGACGGAACTCACTTTCATCTCACAACTCGAGCATCCCATACCCTCTATTTGCATCAGGAATACAGAATCAGCATTATCCTTCCGGAACAGTTTCTTCAGATACCTGAGAATGTCCTTCACAGCAAACCAGGCAATGCCGGTAATGAGCAGAATTCCAGCGCCCGTCGTTAGAACAGAAGTTATCGAATTCATTGAATGTCCGGTGTCGTGAATTCCTGATACTGCGATATTCATTGAATTCAGAACTCCACCCGCTGTAAGACTCACTGCAATCACGGTCAGAATGTAGATCAGGAAGACCCTTGTTCCGAGAGCTTTCCGCACAGCTCCCATGGTTGCGGCGTTTGTTGCCGGTCCGGCAATCAGAAAGACCAGCGCGCTGCCAACGGGGAAACCGGCGTAGATCAAACCCGCTGCGATGGGAACGGATGCAGTTGAGCAAACGTACAGAGGAATGCCTATTGCCAGCGCAGCAAGAAGACCAAGTGGACCTCCAAGTAAGGTATATTCGGAAAGTTGCCCCGGCTCTAGGAATGTGGTTATCAGCGCTGATACGATTATACCTATAGCAAGCCACCCATAGATGTCTCTGAATATCGTTCCAAAGAAGTAGTTCCATATCCTCGAAGGTAAGGAACCGGTTTCGACTTCAGTGCAGCCTATCGCCGTTCCCGCGTTCTCCATTCCATTCCCTGTCTTATCCGCTATCGTACCGCCGATCACTCCCGCCAGAAAAGCCGTGATAACCTTTGCAAGTGCAACAGGCCATCCGAGTACTCCCCATGTGACCGCGATAGAATCAACACCTGTCTGAGGAGTGCTGATAAGAAATGATGTGACTGCTCCCTTTGAAGCTCCGTCCCTCCGGAGCCCCAGAGCAGCCGGCAGAACCCCACATGAGCAGAGAGGAAGCGGAACACCGACAAGAGCTGCTTTCATACTGCTCCTGAACCCCGGCTGGCCCAGATGAGAAAGAATTTTGTCCTTCTTAACAAACACATGCAGAATTCCAGCAATCAACAATCCGAATATGAGTGATGGAGCAAGTGCCAGAATTGTACTCCATACAGCATCTATTAACTCCATCTGTCTGACCTCCATTTTTCTATATTTAAATATATGAACATTTGTTCAATTGTAAATAGTAGATCAGACTATCAATCCGCATATTTCGGCAGAGTTAGCGATGGCGTGAAATTCAGTTTTCCATTGGTTACACGGATGATTGGATGCTTGCCCAATCGCACATGCGAAATAATATTGTAGCGATTTGGAAGGAAATTACTCGCTTCGTCTCTGGAGGTACATTTAATGAACTTGAAACTCGTCCTTTTAAGTATGATACTCAGCCTGCTCTCGATCTCAAGCGCGGATGAATGGCTTACGGAAGAGATACTCGATCACTCCGGCATAGGGTCGGACTGCGATCTGGTTATCGATGAGTCACGCGGGCTCCACATCTGCTTCCATTATATGTCGAACACGCTTCCAGGATCGAACCTTTACTGCGCTTACAAGGAAGATTCAAGTGATGGTTGGGAGATCACACCGGTAGATGTTGATAATTATGATTTCCTTGGTGATGATTGCGAGATCGACCTGGATTCGGATGAGAATCCGCATATCTCCTACTTATTCGAGAGAGACTTCGAGTACCTCCCGTATGTCAAGTATGCAGCCTTCAACGGTACATCATGGCAAATGGAACAACTTACAACCTACCCCCAATGGGCTGGACCAGGTACTTCTCTGTTCATGGATGCAGATGATAATCCTCACCTGTTCTATCCCAGATACGGTGAACTGGTTTATCAGTGGAATGACGGGACGGATACATGGATTTCTGAAACTCTGGAATCCGGATACATGTTCTTCTATCCCCACACAGCAGGAGATCCGTCCGGAAACATCGGTGTAGCTTACTTCTATCTTTACTCACAACAATCTGATCTGGAACTTCATTACGCCTATAATGACGGGGCTTCCTGGAATGCAGAAACTGCATTCAATGCCAACCCCTGCAGGAGCACGTGGCAGCTCGACATGGTTTACGACCTCGACAGCCATCCTCACATAGTCTACGTCGCCACACAGGAGACAGACGACATGTCCTTACTCCTGCACACATGGCACGACGGCTCGGTCTGGAGCACGGACAACCTGGGTGCGACATCCACAGGGAGTTATACCTTTCCCTCAATCGCGGTCGATGACGACAACCATATCCATATCTCCTACAGCCTGAGACCCACTGGCAGCGGCGATGGAGTCCTCCATCATATTTCCGATGAAAGTGACACATGGGCTGATGTTATTGTCAAGGACGGCATAAATTCCTGGAACACAGCGATTGACATCGCCCCGGACAACCAGCCCCACATCATCTACTACAACTACAGCGGGGGCATAACAAACCATGCCTGGCGCACTGATGGAACCGGCATCGAAGACTCTCCCGGAAGCCCTGTCGCCGTTCTCCTGGGCTCACCTTATCCGACCCCCTGCTCCGGATTCTCTTCGGTCGGATACACTATCACTGAGAATACTACTGTACGGCTCGAACTCTACGACATGTCGGGCAGAGTGGTCACCACGCTCACGGAGGGTTTCCACCAGGCCGGTGATTACCAGACTGATGTGTCAGACCTGTCACCGGGAGTTTACATCTTCAGGTTAACAACTGTTGAAGCAATTGAGACCAGGAAGCTGGTCGTGCTGTAACGAAGAATGTGAATACTGCTACAATAGAAAAACCGGGGAATAAATTATTTATACCCCGGTTTTCTACAGATCAGATAGGAACTTATCTAATCACA
>JAUWJE010000248.1 GCA_030607835.1 Candidatus Fermentibacterota bacterium
AGGATGGTGGTGACATGCTTAATCGACTGCCTTTGAACTCGATCCCTGACGATGGAAAGCGGTACACTGTCGATGTCGAGAAGGTACAACCCTCCCCGGAAAGCGGGTTCCAGAATCAGGAACTGCGGTTCCGATCCGGAACCAATGGAGAGAACGCGGAGCTTACGGGACATTGGCAGCGCTTTGTTCATCGCTCTGATTACGCGCATAAGGACTTCACCGATATCTATCTTATCGCTGCTGTTCTGCGACCATATCAGATCCTCATCGTACATATCCGCATCGCCGGCTCTCATGCCCTTCTCGATCAGAATCTTTCTTGTACCTGCCATCATCTTTTCCTCCTGCATCAATATACAGGCACGCAGATTATGCGGAAAGCGGAACCGTCAGCTCATTGCCCTGTTTGTTTCGATATGACATATCATATATAGTTTCGTAAATTGAGTAATATCAAGAAACTATGATTAATGCTAATATTATTATTTAATCCTCAGGGAGGAGGATGTATACACATGTTTCGAGTAACTCTGCTGCTTCTTGTTTTTATCGCATTTTGCACGGCAGGAGAACTGACGGTTACAATTCCCTTTGACCGGGCTGATGTAAGCCTTGTTTCTGAAGGAATCTACACTGCGGTAACTGCTTCCGGACTGCCTTACATAAGCCATGATGGAGCGCCCTGCCTTCCGATAATGCCGGTGAGGATTGCCCTTCCCACCGGCTGCAGCGCAACCGGGATCGAAGTTGTCGATGCCGATTATACGAATCTGATCGGTGGTTACAATGTAATGCCGGCAAATGAACCGGTTCCACTTTCAGTTGAAATGGATTACATACAGGCTCCTCCCGACCCTGAAATTTACGGAAGGGATACATACTACCCGCGAAGAATGGCATCCCTGCACAGTTCCAGTGTCTACTGGGGAATACCCATCGCGTACGCGGTGGTTCATCCTGTGAGGTGGAATCCAGCCAGCAAGACCATCCAGGTTCTATCACAGATGACGCTGCGCGTGACATATGACTCTGATCCGTCTGTCAATCTCGTTACGAGGAGGACCCGGGCCAGCGAGGATAAGGCCATGGACATCGCCGGAAGATTCGTCGTGAATCCTGAAGGAGTCAGTCCCTCGGGTGCCGTTATCATTCCGGAGAGAGATCTTGAGTACGGGCAGTATGTGATTATCACTAATCCGGAATACGAGCCTCAGGCTCAGCTGCTGGCTGACTGGAAAACCTCAAAAGGTGTTCCCGCGAATGTTTACACAACATCGTGGGTTGAGTTGCAGTACTCCTCCTGTGTTGACCTTCCGCAGAGCATGAGAGCTTTCCTGACTGACTGCCGCGATGAAGGTACTGATTACGTCCTGATCTTCGGTGATGACGACAAGGTTGTCTGCCGTGACGCGAAACTGGTTGGAAGTGTGGGATTCTCGGAGATCGCACCATCCGATCTTTACTTCGCGGATATCAACGAGACAATTCCCGGGAACGATCTTTGGAACGCCAACGGTAACGGCATCTGGGGTGAGGTTCCCTATCCGTACCAGTATCCTCAACCTGCGGGTTATGACCAGGTTGACTACCATCCCGATCTTTTTGTCGGCAGAGCAAGTGTGAACACCCCTTTTGAGGCCAGCCTTTTTGTCGATAAGGTGTTTCTGTATGAGGGCATTCAAACTGTCGACTATTTCGAGACAGGCCCGAGAGAGATGAGGATAGGTTATACGACAGGAATCCTCTGGCATTCCCCCTATATCCCTGGCAGCGCTTCCGCGGAGGCTATCTCCGACTACCTTCCAAGTAATGTCTGGGAAGAGGAAAAACTCTACGAGTCCAACGGGACAAACAACTACACCAACACGATAAACATGATCGATGCCGGTCCGCATCATGTCTACCACGCAAGCCACGGAAGCATGACCCTAATGTGGACATCTGCCTGGAGCGACTACACTACGGCTCACATCATGGCACAGACGAACATATCATCCGGAGGGCTTCCAGCTCTCTGGCAATCCATTGCTTGCTATATCGGTCACCTCGATGGGTACGAGTGCTGTGCTGATGCCTGGCTCGCGTCACCTGAAGGCGGTGGATTCGGATGCTTCAATACGAGATACGGTTTTGGTAATTTCGCCGGTCCGTGTCTCGGTCCGAGCGAGATGCTGTGCATAAGATTCTACATCGATCACTGGGAAACCGATATCTACAACCTCGGCATCGCACACGCGACAAGTATGGATTACTACGTTCCCCCGTGCAGCACATACATGGACTGGTGCCTGAAGGAGTACACGCTTTTTGGCGACCCTGAACTCCCGATCTGGACAGAGGTTGCCGGGGAACTTTCCGTTACCCACCCGAGCACTATTAACGGTAATACAACCGTAAATGTGACTGTGAATGATGGCCGCGCTCCTGTCGAGAACGCAAGAGTGTGGCTCCAGAAAGGAAACTGGCAGACCGGTGAAATTTATGAAGTAGTTACAACGAACGCTTCCGGTCAGGCTGAGATATTTGTTGTTCCCACCACTACAGGTTCGCTCAACATCACCGTGTGGGCCAGGAACTTCAATACCTATCAGGACTCAATCGATGTTTCCGGTGTCGGTATCGAAGAGACTGAATCACCCGTTCTGAGCAACAGGCTGAATTATGTAGCTCCGAGCCCGGCATACCAGTCAGCGGTTCTTAATTTCAGCATAGCGTCAATATCGAACGTCACGATTGATGTGTTCGACTTAAGCGGGAGAATGATCGCAACCATTCATGACGGTGAGCTTCAGAGTGGTGATCACAACATTGTGTGGAATCTTACTGACGGACATGGGAGCGTCGTTCCCGCAGGGGTTTACCACCTCCGGCTCTCGACTCCAGAATTTACAGATTCGAAGTCGGTGATGGTCCTCAGGTAAAGATCTTATTGTATCGATCAGCGAGGGGGAGGGCGAGAGCCCTCCCCTAATCAGCTGACCGGGATGGCGAAGATGGTTATTCCAAGCAGAATGAGCGCAACCATTATCATCCAGATCTTTCGGAATATTCCCTTCGCAACAGTGACAGCCACTAAGCACTGGATCATATAGTAGAAAGCAAATGCTCTTGATGCCAGAGCAACAATCTGGAACGTGCTGGCTGTCCAGGTC
>JAUWJE010000198.1 GCA_030607835.1 Candidatus Fermentibacterota bacterium
CATCAATGGAAAGAACCAGTCCTGAAACATCGGAGAGATCTCCGTTCCGCTGCAGCTGATCAGCCACAGCAACCAGTGTCGCGTCGTACTCTCCAACAGCTACTCCGTCCAGGGAAGGCGCCAGTCTGAGACTCTGTTCAGGAAGAGCGCTTACATGAGTCCCAACCAGCAGCACTGCAGCAGATGGAAGAGCTTTCTTCACCATTGAAGCAATTCGAAGGTCGCTGTAGATGGAAGGAGTTGAAGTATCAATCACGATTAGTCCCGGATCATACTCATTAACTCTCAGGAGGAGACCATCCTCGGAAATTCCCTCCGCAGGGCAGTCAAGGAACAGTGCTTCATGTCCGGCGAGCTCCAGCGCTCCAACGCCATATGCCAGCCAGAAGGGCCAGTATAGAGTTCCACTCTTGTTAATCGCGGGAGAGCGGGATGTTCTTGAGAACCTTCCATTCATGAAAGGTGGATTTACAACAGCTGTCTTCAAATGACTTTTTCCTCAATCTCACGCAATAGGCAAACCGGTACCCATAAATTCATATATGATTCTAGCTTGCAAACTTCGGGGACACAACCGGCATTCTTACGAAGAGGCCTGTATCCGCTAGTCCTCAGAATGTCTGCTGCCGAGTAGAGCCGCAACAAGGAAATTAATTATACTGAGTTGATTTGGTTAAGGGGTCTCTGCGTATGGGAAGAGACTATCTCTTCGAGTTCAACTATCAGTATTCGGGCTGACCTGCTCCAGGAGAACTCACTTGCCCTGACGACAGCCTTTTCCGAAAGTTCCTTTCTTAGTTCCGGTTGTGATGCGAGCAGAGCCATTCCATGCATGATATCCGTAACGGACTCAGGGTCAACCAGAATTCCCGCTGGACCCACCAGCTCCTCGAGTGCTGTTCCGGATGAAACCACAACCGGAGCCCCGCTCGCCATCGCTTCGAGAGCAGGAAGTCCGAAACCTTCCTGCAGCGAAGGCATGACAAGTCCGATACATTTCGAGTAGAACTCTTTCAGTTCGTTGTCTGAAATATGTGATAGCACTGTGATGCTGTCCGTGGCGGAGCAATCTTCCACATCCCGCATGAATTCCCTGAAAGCTCTATCCTTCCGGACAACCATAATAATTTTCGGAAAAGCGGGATTCATGGCTTTGAGTCTTGCATACGCAACTACTAGACGAGTCAGATTCTTGTATGCGCGTGCATTGCCAACGTAAAGCAGAAAATTCTCCCTGGGGAAATCAGGTACTGTGCCGGTTCCGGAAGAGAAAAGGTTCTGTCCTTCACCAGTAATGAAAGACTTGTCTGCTGAACCCGGAAAAGTTTCATCAAGTGTCCTGAGAGTTGCATTCGACGGAACGGAAACAGCGTCAGCATGACGGATGGACTGTTTCAGCTTCTTTCTGAAAACCATTCTGGATAGAATATTTCTGATAAGACTGTTTCCGAAGTACCCCGGCTGGTTGAGAACGATCAGGTCGTGAACGGTAATCACTGTTGGAGTTTCAGGACACGGACCGGCCATGGAAAGGTTAAGATAGATATCTGCCCCGATGGAATCGATAAATTCGCTCAGATGTCTCTTCTCTCCACGGGAGAAACGCCGAACATCGGTGGGCAGGCAAGTAACATTCATATCATCGATATGTGCGACGGCATTCCGATTAACAAGAACGCTGTATTCCCAGTCAGGTTTTTCCCGAAGCAGAGCGTTCAGCACTCCGAGAGAATACCGGCTGATACCGTCAACATGTTCCTGCAGGGCTCTGGCATCGATCAGAATTTTCATTTACTAATCCTTCAGCATCGCCTTCAGATATGAAAAACATACCCGGGATAATAGGGACAGCAGTGTATAGTGTACAGGAGCAAGTCAATCTACTGGATTCTCAGCTTCCTATTACTTAAAACGTCCAAATCATTTGCTGATTGTTATTATTGGTCAATCAGAGAAAAGCTTGGGTTCGTATACACTTCTATCCTCAGGATAAACCTTCCAGCACTCTTTTTTTACGGGTTTTGTCTCCACTTCCTGTAGGCCTTGTAGCCTTCAGTGAAAGCCCTGTTCCGCGTTATCACAGCATACGTCAGATGCAGAGGAAGCCAGAGCGCGGTCCTGATAGCCATACCCGGACCGCTGCAATTAGCTTCCATGAAGATAAAACGATTTCTCTCCCTCAGTAAACAAGTTTCAGGGGAAGCTCCCATGGTTTCCGCGTGCATGTGCTTTACGATTATCTCAGGGCATCTCAGTATACTGTATCCTGAATTATGCATTCTTACTCCCATATCGGTGTCTTCCCAGTATATAGGGGCATATCTGCAGTCAAAGCCCTGAAGCTTATCCCAGGCGTCTCTTTTCCACAGAGCACATGCGCCGGAGGGATAAAGGTGCCCTTGAGAAAATTGCCCTGTGACCGCAAGCCCCTTTCTGAAAAGCCAGCGGAAAGCACTGTCATCGGAACCGTCAGGCCGCGGTATGGACGGCATTGCAACTGCAACCGAATCATCGGTTTTCTTCAATGAATCAAGCAGAGCTTCAAAGCTACCCCTTTCCGGTACCGTATCGTCGTTCAGGAGAAGCAGGTACTTCCCTGAAGCAATTCTCATCCCCAAGTTGACTGCTCTGCAGAATGCTGGTTCACCGGTTCGCTCAATAAGTTTCACAAATGGAAATTTTGCTGATATCCTTTCCTGTGTGTCATCTTCGGAGCAGTCATCCACAACAATTAGCTCACCACCAGCAGTCTGCACTTCCTCTACAATTGCAGCCAGATACTTCTGAAGAATTCCTGCCCCATTCTTCGAAGGGATAACAACTGAAAGTTCTTTCATTCCATACCTATTCTGTCAATGTAAATTTCTTCACCTGAAGCGGATGATACTGCCTGAAACTTTCCACGGTCAATGTTGTGGATGGCAGATTTTCGCTGAGAATCCAGTATTTCGATATACTTCTCACCTGAAGCTGGATTGAAAACCCCCGAGGAAATACAGTGTCCTTTAACGAGTCAGACCTCGCTGTTGCAGCTCTGAAGTAGCCCTGTCAACAAGGTCCGATGATGTGGTGGTGGTAACCCATGAACAGAGATCGGACACTCCCTCTCTGAAATCTATCTCTGCCCTGAACCCCAGAACATTCGAACACAGAGATACATCGGCAAAACAATGCCTGATATCACCTGCTCTGAACTCGTTGCGCACTATGATATCGTCCACAGGTTTGCCCAGTTCCAGCGCGATCGCCTCCGCGATTTGCAGTATGGTTGTAGGAGAGCCGGTGCCCACATTAAGCACCAGACCACTGGAATCAAGGTTCTCAAGGGCCATAAGGCATGCCCTTGAAATATCCTTCACATGTATGAAATCCCTGCTCTGAGCACCGTCTTCGAATATCACAGGAGGATGATCATTGAGAAGTCTGGACGCGAAAATCGCTCCGACGCCGGTGTAGGGGTTGGACAAAGCCTGCCGGGTTCCGTACACGTTGAAGAATCTAAGAGCAGTAGCCGGTATGCTGTATGCTTCTCCGATGGCGAGGAACGCCTCTTCGTGACTCCTTTTATTAACAGCATATATGGATGTTGGGTGAAGGGGTTTTGTTTCGGGCACCGCAATAGGTTCACCGCTTTCCCCGCACTTCGGACAGATCACTTCCCAGTTTCTCTCCATAAGCTGCTTCGAAGGCCTGAGCTTCGGAGCAAATTCTCCACAATTGTGACAGAGATACAGACCTTCCCCGTAGATTGACATAGAGCTGGCAACCAGCATTCTGGACAGACGGTGGCGGACCTTGACCGCTTCTTCGAGGACTACTGCCGCTCCAATGGAATTGACCGAAGTATACCTCTCGATTTCGTACATCGACTGCCCAACACCGACAGCCGCAGCAAAATGAACAAGAATATCACAACCTTCAAGAGCTTGCTGTACATCTGAATGGTTTCTAACGTCACCAACAAAAAGTTCAACGGCCGGAGAGAGGTAATCAGGTTTGATCTGACCGATTCCGTGAACCTGGGGATCAAGGTTATCAAGAGCACGAACTTCATATCCGCTATCAAGGAGCAGGTCTGCCAGATGTGAACCGATGAAACCG
>JAUWJE010000145.1 GCA_030607835.1 Candidatus Fermentibacterota bacterium
AGGATCATAGGCAAAGTCCTTGGCGGATCCAGACCACTCGATATCGTGAACATTACTGTTGGTCCGCTCTCAGGAATATCTCCCGAGTCGCTCCGATTCTGCTTTACCGAAGTGGCGAAGATGGAGGGATTCGGTGAGCCCAGACTTGTAATTACCGAAACTGAAGCAAAACTTATCTGCCTGGACTGCGATATTGAATATCAGGCAAAGGAATTTTACCAGGGCTGTCCATCTTGTGGTTCCTTCAACAGAAGGATACTATCGGGAAGGGAATTCACAGTGGACAGTGTAGAGATCGAGGAAGGAACAGACTGATATGTGCGATGACACCACAAAACAGACAGTGGACATCTCAACCCCCGTCATGGATAAAAACGATCGTTTTGCTGCTTCTAACAGGGAATTGCTGAATAGAAAAAATATATACACACTTAATCTTATCAGCTCTCCAGGTGCTGGTAAAACCACAATTCTCGAATCAATGGCTCGCTTTTTCGGATCGAAGATGATTGTTATTGAGGGAGATGTTCAAACAGACCGCGATGCCGAAAGAGTTAGAAAAGCGGGATGCCAGGCCTGGCAGATAGAGACCGGCGGTTCATGTCATCTCGATGCTGAAGCGGTTAATCACGCACTGGGACATATGGATCTTGAATCGGATGAACTCGCATTGCTCTGTATCGAAAATGTGGGCAATCTGATCTGTCCAAGCGGTTACGATCTTGGTGAGGACCTCAAAGTAGGACTTCTTTCCATACCAGAGGGTGATGACAAGATACTTAAATATCCGTCCCTTTTCAGCAGGATATCGGTGCTCCTGATCAACAAGATGGACCTTCTCCCCCACATTGATTTCGACGTAAACAGAACGATTGATGAGTGCAGAAGTCTTAATCCGGAAGTCCTTGTATTCACGGTCTCGGCGAAAACAGGTGAGGGAATGGAAGAATTCTGCGGTTTCCTGGAAAATCGGTTTTCAGGTTGAAAAGCGTCTGATCGCAGCCCACGAACAATATCCTGTATTACTTTGAACTACCTTGGATAGGATAAATTTATGATTAATGAAGCCGCTGAGATTGAAACTGTTATCAAGGTTAACGGTCTTACGAGAAGGTTCGGGAATCTGACAGCTGTAGATGATATCAGTTTTCAGGTTGTCCGAGGGGAGATATTCGGGTTTCTGGGCCCCAACGGCGCCGGCAAGACGACTACCGTCCGAATGCTGACAGGTGTTATTGAGCCAACCATTGGTTCCGCCACGATTCAGGGTTACGATATAAGGAAAGCATCAATCCTTTCAAGAGAACATATTGCGGTGGTTCCCGAGCAGGCTAACGTATACCTTGACCTTTCCGTCTGGAGAAACCTTATGCTCATGGCTGAGCTTTACGGGATTCCCCGGGATAGGCGTGTCAGCTCCGGGGAAAGGCTTCTGGAAGCTCTGGGACTTCTGAAAAGAAAAGACAGTAAGGCTCGCGAACTTTCAAAGGGTCTCAAGCAGAGGTTAATGCTGTGCGCTGCCCTTGTTACAGAGCCTGAAGTACTCTTTCTGGATGAACCTACAAGCGGCCTTGATGTACAGAGTGCCAGACTGATAAGGAAGATAGTCAGGGAACTGAACGCTGACGGTTTAACTATTTTCATTACCACGCACAACATGGTTGAGGCAGGAGATATCTGTTCCCGTGTGGCAATAATTGACAAAGGAGTAATTGTTGCAATCGATACGCCCGGGAATCTCAGATCCATGGTGAGAAAACGTCAATATGTCGAAGCGGTTTTCAGAGAGCATGCGCCGCCTCAAGAGAAGATGGAATCCATTCCCGGCGTTATCAGGTTGGAATCCGATCAGGAGGTCTTCAGGCTGTACACCGAAGCTCCCGGAAGCGTTGCTACACTGCTGGGAGTACTTACCGATTCCCTGGGACTCGAACTTGAGCAGCTGAACACCCGTAAACCCAGCCTGGAAGACGTGTTCCTTTACTACACCGGGGACGGAGGCATCGAATGAGCGCGCAATCAGATGGAAAGAGATGGCGCAGGCAGCTGCACGGTTCGCTGGTGATTCTGCAGAAGAACGTGCTTCTATACTACCTGAAACCTCCCGTTCTGATATTCGGAGTACTCTTCCCGGTGTTCTTTTTCCTTGCTTTCAAAATGGGCAGAGATGTCTCACCTTCGGGTGTTGTTCCCGGAATGGTCGCCATGGCACTCTGGTTCACCGCCAGTGCGATAGGCCCACTGGTAACCCCCTGGGAGCGAAGGGCGAAAACCTGGGAACGGTTGATATCCACCCCCATATCTCTTCGCGCCATACTTGCGGGAGACGTTCTGAGCGGTTTCGTGTTCGGCAGCACCGTCTCGGTGATACCTGTTATTCTGGGTCTGCTTCTTACCGATGCTCATGTTACGAACCTGCCCCTTCTGGTCGGAGGAATTCTGGCAGGTGCATTGACTTTTGCATCTCTTGGTGTCCTTCTCTCCACACCCCCTGCATCCAGCCCTTCTAACATCATGCTTCTTTCGAACCTGGTTCGACTGCCGCTGCTGTTCGTAAGCGGGATATTCGTTCCCATAGATCAGATGCCGGCCTGGGCAGGATGGGTGGCGCCCCTCTCTCCTCTATCCTATGCAAGCGCCTTGATAAGAGCGGCGTACGGAAGTGTTCCATATTTCCCTGTATGGCTCTGTTTTCTCATGCTGTTGCTTTTCACGACTGTTATGTTCGCGGCTTCATGCCGATTCCATAGAATGTACCGGGCAAAGGGATTGTAATGGAGAGGCGGACACTCACCGTCCTGGTGAGCGTCCCCTTGCTGCTAGAAGTTGATACCAGCTGTCAGACCGAACAAGGATGTAAGTACTTGATTATCCCATAATCACTCTGATATTATGCAAAGCCTGGCTATCATCCAGCGGAATGTCTCCTTCAGTGAAGTGTTCTCCGTCCAATTCTACACTTATGACACCACTCGAGACTTCTTCAGGATTCTCCACATGTATGTGATATGCGGAGGAGTCATAGTGAATCGTTATACTGAACTCGCGCCACCATTCGGGTATACATGGATTGATTATCAGTCTATCACCCTTTCGGGTGATCCCAAGTATCGCTTCAATACCCAGACGGTAGAGCCAGCCTGCTGCACCTGTATACCATGTCCAGCCTCCCCTTCCCCTGTACGGGGGAATGCTGTAGATGTCCGCCGCAACCGAGTATGGTTCCACTCTGTACTTTTCCATCTTAAGCGAAGTGTCGCTGTGGTAGATTGGATTCATGAGCCGGAAAAGGGTTTCAGCGGTGTTCCCTTTGCCTAATTTGGCAAAGGCCCAGGCCACCCATACAGCTGCATGCGTGTACTGACCTCCGTTCTCCCTTATGCCGGGCAGGTAACCCTTTATATAGCCCGGATCTCTTTCTGTTTTATCGAACGGTGGTGTGAAGAGGAGAATGAGCTGGTCCTCGAGATCCACCAGCATTTCCAGGACTGACCTCATCGCCGTCTCCACTCTGCCGGGCTCCCCTGCACCCGAAAGAACAGCCCAGGACTGCGCAATCGAGTCGATACGGCACTCGATATTCTCTTTCGAGCCAAGAGCAGAGCCATCATCGAAGAAGGCGCGGAGGTACCAATCGCCATCCCAGGTATTTGCTTCCAGTGCCTTTCTGAGCCTCTCCGACTGGTTGAGATAGTTTTTCGCTTTGTTTGTGTCTCCCATCAGTTCACAGATGGGAGCGAACTTTTTCAACGTATCAAGGAGGAACCATCCGAGCCAGACGCTTTCACCTCTGCCTTCTATACCGACACGATTCAGTCCGTCGTTCCAATCGTGGCTTCCGATCAGTGGAAGACCATGCTCTCCTTTCGTGGATCCCTTCTTCAGCGCGAGAAGACAGTGCTTGTAGAGGGTAGCCTTCTTCCTGCTCTCATTGTAGACCGCGTAGTGCTCGGTCTCTTCAGCTTCCAGTTCCGGTCCCTCCAGAAAACTGATTGACTCGGAAAGAATAGACAGGTCTCCTGTTTTATCAATGTAAACGGCAGTTGCGTAGGGAAGCCACAGAAGATCATCCGAGCACCGTGTTCGAATCCCTCTGGCGGATGGAGGATGCCACCAGTGGAGAACATCTCCTTCTCTGAATTGCCTGGATGCCGACTTCAATATATGGCTCCTGAATATCTCTGGTGCGGTACTGCTAAGAGCCATGACATCCTGCAGCTGATCACGGAAACCGAAGGCTCCACTCGACTGGTAAAGGGCTGTGCGGCCCCAGATCCTGCATGCGAGTGTCTGGTAGATCAGCCATCTGTTGAGCATGAGATTCATTCCTGTATCTGGCGTCTCAATATGAACCTTCCCAAGCAGGTTATCCCAGAAAGCAATAACATCAGTCAGGACAGCGCCCTCCTGCGCTCTGATCATGTTCTGCTTTATGAGATCGAGAGCGTTCTCCCTGTCTCCACCCTGTCCCAGAAGGAACGTGACCTCTTTTTCCTCACCAGGTCCAATCCAGATCATGATCTGAATGGCAAGGCACGGGTCCTGTCCGCTGACCACAGTCCCTGAAAGCCCCACACGACCGAGAGCTGCGGGGCTGGAGTAGCTTCCCAGGCGTCCAAGAAACTCTGTCCTGTCAGTCGTGAGACCGTTTGGTTCGCGGCTTGAGGCAAGGAAGAGGACCTTCTCCCTGAATTCCGAATTGTAGGTATTCCGGGCCATTAGAGCGTGACCTGCCGCACTGAACTCCGGAACTATGTACTGCTGCATCTCAGATCTGGTCGTCCCCATGACAGGTTCGAGGTAGAATGTTACTGTGATTCTCCTGTTGCAGGTCCAGCGGTTCACCAGTTTGAGGTTCCCGACTTTTACGGGATCATTGAGTGAGACACAGGTGACAAGCTGCTGTTCCAGACCATGACTGTTGTGCCTGTAGGTTGTGTAACCTGCTCCGTGGGTGATGATGTAAGGTTCATTCTCTCGTATGGGAAGCGGGGTGGGAGACCAGAATGTACCTGTCTCCTCGTCTCTGAGATAGATGATCTCGCCAGGCATATCTGTTACGGGATCATTCCTCCATGGGGTTAGGCGGTTCACTCCGCTGTTTTCAGCCCATGTACATTCCATACCGGCCTCTGAAGCTGTGAAACCGAAAGAGGGATTGGCAATGACATTGATCCATGGTGCGGGTGTCCGGTTTTCACCATCGAGATAGATGACATACTCTCTGCCTTCCGGAGAAAATCCTCCTGTACCGTTGTCAAACAGGAGACCTTCCGGTCTTTCAAGAGGTTTTGTCTCTTCTCCATCTTCAGACTGCAATGTGGGAACAAATCCAGGAAGCCTCACAGGGCTTCCGGTAAGTCGTTCAAGCTGTTTGTCGAGGGAGCCTGTCCTGGAATCGAGCGCGGCTCCGGCTACCGTTTGCAGCAGTATCCTTTCCCGCTCTTCCATCTGGTCTGTCCTCAGGAGGAATAATCCTCCCCGGCGGTTCATCCATTTATCTCCTCCAGTGCGAGTGATAAGAACTTGAATCTGGTCCTGGAGATCCTGCTCATAGGAACTTTCCTTCATGTTAAGAATCACGAAATCTATCATAAGTCCCCTGCTCCGCCAGAATGCGTGCGCTCTGAG
>JAUWJE010000177.1 GCA_030607835.1 Candidatus Fermentibacterota bacterium
CTCCGCAGAAGCTGAATAACCCAGGATCATGTATCTTCATGGAAGGGTCGGTAGTTTAATATTACTCCATAAGTTGAATCCGTATCCGACCATAAAGATGATCCCGGTATTCTTCACATCGTCGTCAGCATCCGTATCATCGATAGTCGTTAGGCCAAGGGCATACCTTGCGTTAAAGATCAGGTTTCCTTCACCCATTGCATAGTCGAAACCACCACCAAAAACTAAGCCGTAATCGGTCGATTTTATCTGATCTTTGACATCAAATTCTTCATCCTCAACGTATGACTCAGCACTCGTATTGAATCCGACATACGGCCCGACAAAGAAACAGGGAGCGAAAGCCCCTTCCATTGGTACGGTGAACTTCGCCAGTACGGGGATATCGATATACGACATCCTTACTCCTGCATCATCAAATGCAACTAACTTGGTCCCTTTCATCATAAAAAGAAGCTCGGGCTGCATACTGATCACTTCGTTCATCGGAAAGTTTACAAATACACCGCCGCCAAAACATAGCTTCGTCTCATTATCTTCCACGTCATCGCCTGTAACATTCGCCAGGTTAAGTCCACCCATGAAACCAAAAGTCGTCCCTTCGGCAAGAACATTCCCGCTCATAAGGGCAACAAGTGCTAGAGTAACAATTAGACGCTTCATTACATATCTCCCTGTCTGTTTAAATAACCGGCTTCCTCAGTGCCCAACTTGATCACCTGCTGCCGGAGCCCAGGATCTCTTTGTATCACCTCGCTTTCATCGATCTAAACTCAAACTTACCTTTCTTAAGACTTCTTGAATACAGCACGAGATGATTATTTGTCTTTCTTGATCTCCTCTCCAGTTTAACTGTTTACTATCATGTTACATGTAGTTTCTATTTCCAAGGAGTAGTTGTCAAGGGTATCCTAGATCTTCAAGGACCATTTATGTTGAATTTTGAATTTGTGATAAACATTCAATATTCAGAATTACAGCAACCTGTTCAATCACTTTAATTATATTATCGGGAGGATCAGCGAAGAAAGTTCGATAATCTATCGTGATGCCCCGACAGTTTTCCGAATTCTCGGAAATTTCCTGAACGACTCGCTTTCCGTGAGTATCCACCAGGACATCGAGTATTGGATTTGCAGAATTGGATCTGTTTTCGAACCGTTATCTCACAATATGATCATTCGCTGCGTCTGAAAGAGACCGCCCACCTCGCACCTGCAGAAGTAGATGCCAATCTCTACTCTTTCTCCTGCATAGTTCCTTCCATCCCACTGTACATTGTGCACACCGGAAGTTGAAAACCGATCGGTTAGCGTAAAGACCTCACGACCCACAATATCGTAAACGATGATCCTCACATTTTCGCCAAGGAGAAGATTATAGGAAATATTCACAACAGAACTGAAAGGATTTGGAGAAGCCGGGTACAGTTCAAACGCGGGAATTGGTTCAGCAGATCCACCTATGCCAGTACCCTGGTCGTAGTAGAAAGCTCCCATGTCAGCCCTTGTAGCGGCGGGGTCCGGAGGTGATGCGGGATCCCCCGCATCGATGCACGGAGAGCCTGCCAGAAGATGATAGTCCGTTGTGAAAAGCGGGTCAGCGTCTATGTTGCCTGTTCCCGTCCAGCCGCCCATGATGTCGGTATAATTGATGGTGGGTTCCCCTCCCCCAGAAGAGATGTATATCTCCGGTGCACTGTTGTTCCAAAGGATCGAGTTTGTGACAACCGGGTAAGCACTTAACCAGAGGGCAATCGCGCCGCCTGATTCGGCGGTGTTCCCTGTGATTGTGTTGTTCATCATGTTATGACCAGGAGGGGGAAAGGAGCAGTGGATAGATAACCCTCCGCCGTCACTGCCACCCGAATTATTCGCGATGAGGTTGTAACAGATTTGCCAGATGGGGTCCGGAGCATGCGAGGCTTCGAGGACAGCCAACCCGCCGCCCCAGCTGGAAGCAGTGTTCTCTGAGATGACATTGTCCGGGACTGTCGCGCCGGAGTAGTAAGCATAGATCCCGCCGCCATGGCTGGCGCTGTTCCCGTTGATAGTGTTGTTCGTGATGGTTAGATGGGAATCTTTGAAGTGAATTCCGCCGCCATCCCCGGAGGCCACATTCCCGATAATTGAGTTGTTTGTGATGATAGGTTCAGAGTTCTCTGTACAGGAGATCCCGCCACCTCCTCCTACAGCAGTATTATCCGTGATTATGCAATCAGTGATAGTTGGAGAAGATGCGTGGCAACGTATCCCGGCACCGAAAGCATCGAACCCACTTCCTGTGACATACCCGTTCCGAATTGTAAATCCTTCCAGTCGTGAACTGGAACTTTCCCCACTACTGAAATCAAATCCTCTATGTGAATCACTCACACCTGCCTGACAGTCAATAATCGTTTCAGCCGGACCATTTTCTGACTTTACCGTTATCGCCTTGCCCTGGAAATCGATATCTCTGTTCCCGCTACCTGTATAAGTTCCCTGTGCGACCAGTACTGTATCACCACTGGAAGCAGCATCAATTCCATCCTGAATGGTACTGTAATCTCCCGGTACATGAATGACAGTTGCAGTTGCAAAAGTGGTCAAACCCAAAATGCTTAATAAAGTAAATATTGTTTTCATCAACAATTCCTTCCAGGACAAACATGAAACTTGATTTTTCACAATCACTGGACCGGCTCTCAGAATAGCTCAACTGTTCCCTTTTGCCTCAATTTCTTTCGATGCAATCAATAATAATAAAAGATATTCTGACTGGTCAACATCACTGAAGGCTGATAGACGCCATAATGGGGTTCTAACTCAGATCCCTTCCGCTATTCTGGCATGTTGAAGAGCTTCTCGTGGGATATTGAGTTTCCCCCCAGGCTGATTTCGTTGACATCCTTCGAGGGGGTCGGTATTCTTAAAATGGTTCAGTTATCACCAAGTCCATAATACAGCATGCATCGATCATATAGGTGATCGAGGAGGTCATTTTTTATGAAAGTTACAATAGCAGTCTTTTCAATGACGTTCATTCTGATTCCAGCTTTTGCTGTGGCCGGTGTAGCAACCCAGACTGACTGGTCTGGCGGGGATGGAATTCCAGGACCGGTTACCGACTGGAGCGACACATTCGATGTTCAATCCGATATGAATTGGTCGGGAATCCCGGGTGATCTATTACTTGGTAAAGTTGTCCTCAACCCACCAGTCAAGCATACCGTTGCCATCGACTTCATGAATGTCATTTCAGCTTATGCCGCAGATGTAAACGGCGACGGTTATATGGATGTACTGGGAGCTGCGGGAGCGGAAGCTACCATAGCATGGTGGGAAAACGAAGATGGTACAGGAACAAGCTGGATAGAGCATCCCGTAGCCATCGAATACGACTATGCCTACTGTGTTTATGCCGCAGATGTTAACGGTGACGGTTATATGGATATACTGAGTGCTGCCATGGAAGACGATGAAATAACCTGGTGGGAGAACACTGACGGTACCGGCACAAACTTGATCGAACACACCATAGATGGTGATTACAATGGAGCTCATTCCGTTTCCGCTTCAGATATTGATGATGACGGCGATATGGATGTGGTTGGAGCGGCAAGAGTTGACGATGACATAACCTGGTGGGAGAATGTGAATGGACTGGGAACAAGCTGGATAGAGCACACGGTAGAGGGAGACTTTAACGATGCTTTCTCTGCCTTTGCAGCAGATGTGAATGGTGATGGCTTCATGGATATAGTCGGAGCTGCCTCCCATCAGGATGAGATATCCTGGTGGGCCAACGAGGATGGCACAGGTACAAGCTGGACCAAGTGTGTCATCGACAACAATTTCGACGGCGCAAATCTGGTGAGAGCTGCAGATGTAGATGCTGACGGAGACATTGATGTGATGGGTGCGGCTTATTTCGGCGACGAAATCACCTGGTGGGAGAATGAAGACGGCACAGGTACAAGTTGGACCGAGCACACCATTGATGACGATTCCTGGCACCCTCGCTCGGTTTATGCGGCAGATATTAACGGCGACGGCAACATGGATGTGGTTGGATCTGCTTTCTTTGACCATGATATTTCGTGGTATGATGTCGTTGAGTATTCCTCAGAAGGCACCATTGAATCAAGTGTGCTGGATACCCAGGAGGGCCCCGACTGGCAGACCATAGACTGGACCGACACCTCGCCTTCGGGCACCAACATTGTATTTCAGGTAAGAGCATCAGACAATTTCTCAAACATGGGATCATGGTCTGACGACCTTACAGCTCCCTGCAGCCTTGATGGAATACTAACTGACGGAGACAGCTATTTTCAGTACAGAGCTATACTAACCTCAACAAGTTCCATTATGACACCTGTGCTTGAGGATGTAACGGTTACATGGAGTCCCACCGGCATAGAGGACGGATCAAGTGTTGATATTTATGCACTGCACGGAGCTCTTCCCAATCCTTCGTTCAACAGTGCTGCGCTGGTCTTCTCGCTGCCTGTCTATTCAAGAGCGGAGCTGACCGTTTACGACCTGACCGGGCGTGTGATTCACTCCGTCAGTAGCGATTACGAGCCGGGAGTACATGAGATAATACTGGACGACCTTGTCTGCGGTGTGTACCTGGTTCGAATGACCTCTGGTAGTTTTACGTCAACAC
>JAUWJE010000226.1 GCA_030607835.1 Candidatus Fermentibacterota bacterium
AAGCCATGGTGACTACTACCCTGATACTACGCCAGGAGGTGTAACAGTCATTGATGCGGTCACCCTCGAGGAGCCCGGTTGGATCGACACAGGTCAGAACACAATTGACCTGTGGCTCTGCGATGAAACGGGCAACATTCATGCATTCTCTTACACCTACATGGATGATGGTGTTGTTTCCATCATTGATCCTGTCACCGCAACGATCTCAGCTCAGGTACAGACTGGAGGATGTCCACAATCACCCGTCAGATTGGGCAGCTCTTTTGCCTGCTGTGACGGTTTTGGATCGTCAGTATTCTTCTACGACGAATCCGGATCACTTCTCACTACATGGACACCCGATTCATCGATTACTCTGGCGGGTCTGGCAGTCAGTGGTGACACTCTCTACATGACCGATTTCGACGAAGACAATATGGTTTACATTGCGGACTGGACATCAAAGGTCATACTCGATTCTCTGGAAGCAGGAAATGGTCCCCAAGGGATAATCGCTGTAGAACGATACAAACAACAGGGGGCCGGGCCTAACATCTAAACATTTGTTACCAGTGTATCAACTAAAATGTTTAGATGTTAGGCCCGGCCCCTATGCTGGCGTGACCGAAGCCTGATACTTTCATATGATACTCACCTGTTTATCCCGGAGGTAGAATGGCTGCTCTTTCATGTGACCTGCATGTACATTCGAAGTATTCAAAAGAATCGGGAAGATGGATTCTCAGAGCACTCAAAGCTCCTGAGAGTTTCACTCCGCCTGAACTGATCTATGAACTCGCTAAAAAGCGCGGGATGGATTTCGTTACCATTACCGATATTAACACCATTGATGGTTGCCTGAGCATTTCTCACCTTCCTGACACTTTCCTGAGTGAAGAGGTCAGAACTTTTCTACCCGGCAGAAGAGCTGCGCTGCACATACTCGTATTCAATCTGTCTCCGGAGCAGCACGAAAAGATAATCCCTTTAAGAGACTCATTTCCGGCACTTATTGAATACCTGATCGATCAGGATCTTTCTCATTCACTGGCGCATCCTTTTTATTTCCCGGGGACAGACCTGACTCCGGATGAATTCAAAATGGTCGTTAACAGTGTTGATCTCGTGGAATCTCTCAACGGTGGGAGATCAAGAGATGAAAATAATTCCGTGATTCCAATAGTCAGATCGATCAGAAAGAATCCGGAATTCAATGGATTCACCGGTGGATCTGACGATCACTGCGGGAGATTCATGGGTCTCACATACACTGAAGTAAGAAATGCGAATACACTTGAAGAATATCTGCAGAGAGTGAGAGATGGAAAAGGTATCCCGAAGGGTGAACATGGCAGCGCTATTCGCTCTGCTTACTCTGTCTACTCTATCGCCTACTCATTCTATCGAGATCGTCTTACAGCGAAGAAAGTGCCAACCATTGCCACTCTTGCCGCAGACAGGTTCTTCCGGCCCTCAATCAACTCAGCTGAACCAACCGTCTGGCATAAGGCGGATTTCCTCTTTCATCAACTGATCAAGAAAGGCAGGAAGTCAGGGGAATCGGATTTTGAAACGATTTTCGCTGACCAGCTGATAGAGATTGGAAAAGATCTCAATCTGAGATCAGGCAGTCCTGAACTTGAGGAGGAGGGTATAGATGAAAGAACTTACGAAATCCTCAACAGGCTCAGTAATCGCCTTCTAAAGCACTATTCCTCTCTTCTGATCAAGAGAATCTCTGACGGCAGACTTCTTGATGCTCTTGAAGCATTTACCGCACTGATCCCTGTTGTTCTGCTCAACATACCGTATCCTCTGGCCTATCTGAACAGGAAGAAAGGCAGGGAGGCTGTTGAAACTCTATCGGCAGAGTTATGTCCCGAGATATTCAATAGTCTGAGAGATCCCTGCAAAAGGGTCTGGTTCACCGATACAATCGACGACCTGAACGGAGTTTCCCGCACAATCCAGAAATACAGCAGGCTGGCGATCGATTCCGGAAAGGAAATGGCGGTAATCGCTTCACAGAGCAGACCGCTCTCTTTCCCGGGATGGGTGGTGAACTTCCCTCCACTGCGCGAATTTCCGGTTCCTGATTACCATTCAAAGCTTCTTTCTATTCCTCCATTTCTAGAAGTTCTTCGATTTGTTGAGGAGGAAGGCTTCGGGATGATGTACATTTCTACGCCAGGTCCTGTCGGATTTGCCGCTCTGGGCATATCGCGTCTTCTTGGAATCCCCGCCGCAGGCATATATCACACCGATTACCCCAGACATGTTAATCATATTGTTCAGGACGGTAAAATGGGTGAATTCGCCGGATCAGCCGCTGCATGGTTTTATAACAGTGTTGATACAGTACTCGTTCCCAGTAAATTCTATATGAATGATCTTGAAGCTATGGGTATTCCAAAGGATAGGATGGAGCTGTTTCCAAGAGGGACAGACGCCGAGCTGTTCTCACCTGTATGGAGATCCGATGAGTTTATGCGAAAATTCGGTGGAAATTCTGGATCTGTCCGACTTGTATACGCCGGTAGAGTTTCCAGGGAAAAAGATCTTGATATACTTGCCAGCGCGTTCCTGACAGCAAAAGATTCACTCCCTTCTCTTGAACTCTACATATTGGGAGATGGGCCGTACCTCGGAGAACTTGTAAATCAACTCAGCGGCAAGGGCTGCTACTTATGCGGAGAACTGCACGGGGAGGATCTTTCAAGGGCTTATGCCTCGGGAGATATTTTCGTATTTCCGAGTTCCACAGATACATTCGGTAATTCAGTTCTGGAGGCTCAGGCTTCAGGTCTTCCTGCCATAGTAAGTGACAGGGGAGGGCCTCAGGAGATTATCGAACCCGGAAAGACCGGTATTGTTTTTACAAGCCATGATCCCGAATCACTTACTGAAGCCATATTGCGCATTGCGGGGAATGAAGAACTGCTGAAATCCATGAGCGCGAAAGCCAGAAAGATGGCATTATCCAGAACATGGGAGAAAGCATTCAATGAGTTATGGGACATATCACCGAAGAAATTCAAGGCAAAAAGCAGAAATGGATCGAGTAAATAAGCAATGTCCATTTGGAAAAAACAGCCCCGTACTCCTCATTTTCTTAGAAAACTGACAAGAGGAAGGGGTTTTGCTGTATTTCTTTCCAGCAAGATAGCTGTTGCCCTAACACTTTTTGTTTTCGTTATGAGCATCGGCATAACCGGATTTCTTATTTTTACTTCACATAAGACAGTGGTAGTTAAGACCGGTTTAGCGAACCGGCTCGAGGAACTTCAGAGTCTTGATCAACCTACCGTAGAACAGCTTACAGAAAAAGCACGTATCGAAATGATGCTGGATGAAGACACATTTTTCGGTGAGGCTTTACTTGCTGGGTATATGACCTCTATCACTATAACAACAGTCGGATTCGATGATGTTGTCCGCGATTATGCTTACGAATTCATGAATGAAAAGTGGAGGAGAGCGTATAACATATGGGTAACCTGTTTCGTAATTCTCGCGTATATGGTTATCCTTTATGTGAATGCAAATTTTGTAGCTTATCTTGTTGGTTCCCGTCTGGCGGAAACCATGAAGCGGCGTTCTCTTATAAAAGCAGTCTCAAGGCTGAATGATCATTATATCATTTGTGGCTGCAAAGGCGCAGGA
>JAUWJE010000007.1 GCA_030607835.1 Candidatus Fermentibacterota bacterium
CCTCTCTGCCATTATTATCACCGGCTTCGTCAGCCTTTCAGCTTCCGTTCTTTTCCTTCTGATGGATGCCACAGATGTCGCCATCACGGAAGCCAGCATCGGTGCTGTCCTGGCCACCATGATATTCCTCTGGGGCAGAGGGAAGATCGGGGATGACGGATGATCAGAACACTTACTGGCCTGATAATCGTCCTTGCCCTCGGAGCAGTGGTTGCCGCTGTAGTTCCTGAAATGCAGATGCATGAAGAGCTGCAGGGAGTGGGGTTCACCTACGCGTCCAGAGGGATGTATGAAACCGGTTCATCGAATCTCGTGACAGCGGTAATAGTAGCTTATAGAGGTCTGGACACACTGGGAGAAGTGGTTGTTCTTTTCTGTGCTTCCACGGCGGTGATTCTTATACTCACACTGTTTCCAATTGGCATAAAACCCTCTGAACCAAGCGGAATAGTCGCGTTCACGGCAAAGGTCCTCCCGGCTCCAATTCTGCTCTTTGCCGTATACTTCATTGCCCACAGCCATACAAGTCCTGGCGGGGGATTTCCCGGCGGGGCGATAATCGCATCTACATTCCTTCTTGTGATGCTGGGCAGCAGTTCGATACCTGACAGCAGCGGTAGAATTCCCGCCATTGAATCCCTTGCAGGGCTGTCATTCGGACTGCTTGGATTCTGGGGGGTCATGGTTGTGGGGCAGTTCCTCAATAATACATTCCTCGGCACTGGAACTCCTGGTGAATTGATATCCGCCGGATTAATTCCGCTCATATCAATCGCAATCGGCGCGAAGGTTGCCAGTGAATTCTCAGGAGTTTTCACAGCTTTCAGGAACACCGGGAGCAGAGTATGAGCACGGTATTCTACTGGACCATTGCCGGTACAGCCGCGGGGCTTGTCCTTGTTGGTCTCTGGGGCATACTAACCAGAAGGCACATCCTGAGGATAGCCCTTGCATTTACAGTGGCTGATACAGGTGTAAATCTGCTTCTTGTATGGTCCGGATATCTCCCCGGAAGGACTACACCTATAATCGATGATTCCATCCCGGTATCTGGAATGGCGTCCGCGGTGGTCGATCCTCTTCCACAGGCTCTGGTTCTGACATCAATCGTTATCGGTGTGGCTGTGGCTGCACTGTTCGTAGTGGTTGGAGTTCTGGCCTCAAGAAGGACAGGTTCTGCAGATGTCCGACGCATGAAGGAGCTGAGATGGTAATAGCGCTGGCAGTATTCCTTCCGCTTCTTGGAGCCTTTATCAGTGTCTGGCTGTCACGAAAAAAACCAGCCCTGTCTGTTATTGTTTCTCAGCTTTTCCTTTCAGGGGGACTCCTCAGTACAGTACTTCTTTCAATAAAACTGCATGCGTGGAACCTTAAGGACCTTGGCAATTCCATTGTCCTTCATACCGGAGTGGGTGCACCTCCGCTCAGCATAAACCTTGAGGTTACCGCAGGTGCAGTTATAGTCGCTATAGTTGTATATGTGGCAGCCATTCTGGGAGTTACCAGGCTCGCCGACCGCAACGTTAAAACACAACCTTTACTTCTTTCACTTGTCACTGCTTCCCTTGGACTTCTTTTTGCCACGGACCTCTTCAATTCATTCGTTTTCCTTGAGATTGGAAGCATTGTCACCATCGGGCTCACAGCCGCCTGCAAGTGCAGCCGTAGATGGGAAGTCGCGGTGAAAGTCGCCCTGGTGTCCGGTCTGGTTACTATCCTGTACCTTCTCGCAGTTGTGGTAGTTTACAAAACCACAGGTGAGCTGCGTTTGGAAGCCCTTGGAATGCTTCAGGGAATCCCGGCTCTAATGGTTTCAGCACTCATGCTGACAGTAATAATGACCGAGATTAAAGCCTTCCCCATGTCCGGATGGGGACTGGATTTCTATCAGGGGGCAAGCACCGGAATTGCGGGAATATACAGCGCCACCTGGAGTCTTGCGGTTCTGATGTGGTCCGCAAAGGTCCTGCCAATGCTGCCTGTGCCAAACCTTGAAATACTGGCCTGGATAGGGGCAGGAGGTCTCGTTCTGGGACAGCTCGCCGGATTCAGAGCCTCCAATCCCGGACGCATGATGGGATACTCCTCCGCCGCATACGCGTCTATGCTTCTCGTACTTGCAGGAACTACAACAGGAAATGATTATCTCCAGCTGACCCTTGTCCTCATGGTCTTTGCCGCCATCGCGAAATTCTCTGTATTCATGCTTGGAAATCCTGAAAAGAAGAATCCCTGGAAGAATGCTGCGGGAAACCTGCTGCTACTCCCTATTCTGTTGATAATTGGTATACCACCCCTTCCTGTTTTCTGGGCCAAGTTCAGGCTACTTTCCGTTCTCGCAGGAGTTTCTCCCCTTATGCTGGCGGCAGGCGCAGTCGGCCTGTTTCTCGAAGCCGTTTACCTGCTGCGTCTGTGGTCGCAAAGATCGGTGGGGTTGAAGAAGAACGGCAGATTGCTTTCCATGGTCGCCTCAGTTCTGATGGTAGCCGGTGCGGTCTGGCTAACGTCGGTGTCCTGGAAGAGTCTAAGCTTCTCAGGTTCCCTTATTAGTTCGCCCACTCTGAGGATTCTTTTCATGGCGATATTCGGTGGTGGAACTCTTTTAAGCCTCCTGGGGGCGCGGAACAGGATCGAGGGTGAACGGAAGTACTGGTTCTGGATGCTGCTTTCAGGGGTCAGCCTGACGTTTCTTCCTTTAGCCGGAAACGGAATAACATTCTATATCCTCTGGGAAGTTACCGCTTTCGCGGCAGTTATCGCGGTAAGCAGAGGAAAAAAAGCTACCACAGGCACTTTCTGGTTCGCCGTATTCGCAGCCGCATCCGGTTTCCTGCTTCTTGTCTCAATTGTCCTTTCCGGCAACATGTTCATCGCACCTGGCATACCCGTTGTTCTCGCAGCTATAGCTGTCCTTTTCAAACTGGGACAGATGGGAACTCACCTCTGGAGTGTTCGAGCCTATTCGGCTGCACCGGCCACCATGCCTGCATTCCTGGCGGGGACATCCTCAAAGGCTGCAATACTCCTTCTAATAGTTACGGCACTGGGAACCGGAATTGTTGCTGTTCCAGCAGGTTCAGTTCTTGCATGGGCAGGCGCTCTCACTGCGCTTTCCATGGCGGTGATGGCAGCACTCTCCTCCGACTACAAGAAAGTGCTTGCCTATGCCAGCGTTTCGCAGATTGGCTATATCCTGGTCGGACTGGGGCTGGCAAGTGTACTCGGATGGACTGCAGCAATCTATCATACATTCCACCATTTCCTGTTCAAGACGGTTCTTTTCCTTGGAGCGGCAGGCGTCATCTTTCGAACTGGCACATCCGATTACAACAGGCTCGGAGGACTTGTCAGGAGGATGCCCCTGACGTTCACATTCACCCTGATCTCAGTTATCGCCTTCGCGGGTGTACCCCCGCTTGCAGGTTTCGGCGGCAAGTGGTTTCTCTACAATGGGCTTATTGAAACTGGCTGGCTTCCTATTGCATTGATTGCCATGTTCGCCTCCGTTGTGGCATTCCTTTACGCATTCAGGCTTCTTCATGCGGTTTTCCTCGGTCAGCTTTCCTCGGCGAATGCAAAGACAAGAGAAGCTCCCCTTGCTCTGCTCGTACCCCAGGGGCTTCTTACTGCTGCGCTAATGCTCTTCAGTTTCAAGCCTACACTGTTTCTTCAGCATATCGTACCGGCGATAGAGTCTCTGCCAGGGCTTGCAGGTGTGGCTCCGATCATAGATGGAAACCTCGTCACGACAGCCATCGGAAGCTGGAATGCATGGGCGGTGGGCATGATGGTCATGGGTCTCTTCGGTTTTGCGTTCGTATTCTACTGGCTTTCAGGAAAGAGACCGAAGCACGTGGGACAGCTTGATATAGGTTTTGCGGGAGAATTGCCTCCCTCGCCTGAGGAAGTACACTACGCAGGCAATTTCTTCAAACCCTACAGGAGGGCTCTAGCCTTCCTTCCACGAATCCATGCCGGAAAATTATTCAGCGGGATTACAGAAATATTAAAAATTGCGGGTGATATGGTAAGAGCAATATTCACCGGTGACGCCAGGACATACCTTGCCCATTCACTCATATTCCTGGTGATTTTCTTTTTCTGGCTGAGGGGAGGCATCTGATGACTCACCTTCTCCTTTCAATCACTGTAACCACAATAGCTGCACTGGCGTGGGGTCTTCTTCTGGGGGGAATTTCCAGAATGGTCACTGCCAGAATCCATGGCAGAATAGGACCAAGGCTGACCCAGAATTACATCGATCTCTGGAAGCTCTTCAGGAAGAAATCCTCTATTCATCACGGCACCATGTTCTGGCTTGCTCCGATGTTCAGAATTGCGGGTGGAGCAGGGGTTCTGCTCCTTGTTCCGCTTATAGTCGGTAACACTGTCATCGTAAACATGTCGTTCTCGGGAGATCTCCTTCTTGTAGTTTATTTCATGTTCTTCGGGTGCCTTGGAATGGCCCTTGGAGCAGGTGATTCAGGCCATCCGTACGCGGTTATTGCAGTAAGCAGGGGGCTTGCGCAGATGTCATCCTACGAACTTTCATTCTCCGCTGTTATTCTTGTGCTGGCCGCTGGGCTTAAAACACTGTCAATTGAGGAAATCGTCATGGCCCAGCAGGATGGCATTCTCAGCTGGAACCTCTTCAGGTATCCCTTTGCAACCGTGGCGGCACTTATAACGTTCCTCCCCATGCAGATGGCCTACCCGTTCAGTATCGTTCTCGCTCCCCAGGAAATCCCTATAGGCCCGCCGACAGAATACAGCAGCCGCCTTCTCTCGTTCATGTTCAGTGGAAGGGCTCTCTTCGGAGTGGCCAAGCTTGTGCTGTTCGTCAACCTCTTCTTCGGTGGAGCCTCAGGTTGGGTCAGCCTGCTTATCAAGACCTTCCTGCTCTATATGTTCCCTATCTTCGTGAGTTCCGTATTTCCCAGGTTCAGGACAGAACAGAGCATCAGGTTCCTGTGGTTCGTTCCGACCTCTCTTGCGGCTATAGACCTTTTGAGAATAATGATCTAGGAGGATTATGTACTGCAACAAACTACCCGAAATACCAGATGATCGCAAGAAAATCTGGGAAAAGGTGGACAACATGGCCAGGGCCAACAGTCTGTGGGTAACTGCCTTTGGAACCGGCTGCGGTGCAATTGAACTCCGACCGCTTCATACGTCCAGATTCGACATGGAAAGATTCGGTATCGCAATGAGACCCACACCCAGGCAGGCCGATGTCCTTATTATCTCCGGCTACCTGGCGGTCAAGACGCTGAAGAGGGTCATTCGCGTATATGAGCAGATACAGGATCCTAAATACATCATTGCTCTGGGTTCCTGCACGATGAACGGCGGAATGTATTACGACTCCTACAATACCCTCAATATACTGGACAGGTACATTCCAGTTGATGTTTACGTAAACGGCTGTATGCCCCGTCCGGAAGCAATCATCGACGGATTCTCCCTTCTCATGAAGAAGATCAAAGAAGGAAAGGCTGAGGGCTGGAAGAACTATATAGAGAACCTCGAATATTACAGGGAGAACCAGAAGAAGGTTATAAGCAACTGGGATCTCCCGGATTACAACTGGTAGGAATGGAAATGGAGAAACAGCCACAACGGATTGTCAGTGATAGCGGCTTCGAAATTGAAGTTGTAAGAAAGGACGAGGGCTATTTTCACGTCAGAGTCTCTCGTGCCAATGTCATAGAGCTGATTCTTTCTGCGAAACAGCGCTGCGGGAAGAATATTCTGCAGCTTATATCGGTAGTAGACAGGATAGAAGACGATATATTTCAACTTACATGGATACTGGAGGATACTGCAGACAGTTCAGTATTCATCGTATCCGCCGACTATCCAAGAGAGAACTGCTCCGTTCCAACTTTCGGAGATATCTGGCCAACAGCTGTAATATTCGAACGGGAACTGCATGAGATGTACGGTATTGAATTTCCCGGCAACCCCAGGCAGTACGAGGATTTCCTCCTTGAGGGCTGGAAAGAACTGCCACCCATGAGACGTGATTTCGATACCCTTGAATATTCAATTCGCACGTACGGTGAAAGACGGAAGCGCATACATACAGATCCCAGGAAGTTCATAGCCGAAACCACAGGGGAATGGGATACTCCCGTTCCAATGAAGGATGAAGATCGATGAATGGCTCAACGGATCCCCTGAAGACCACACACCTCTTTTTCGGTCCTCAGCACCCCGGCGTCACTGGAAACATGAGTGTGGAGATGTGGTTCGACGGTGACGAGATAACCAGGGCAATTACCCATGTAGGATACCTTCACAGAGGGTTCGAAAAACTGATGGAACGCAGACTGTGGATACAGAATTTCCCTCTTGTTTGCAGGATATGCGTACCGGAGTCGGACATAAACGAGGAGTGTTACGCCCTTGCTGTTGAAAAGCTGGACGGTATAGAAGTACCGGAACGGGCAAGATGGATAAGAACCCTTGTGCTGGAACTGGCCCGGCTTGGAGTCAACCTGATGTCTTTTGGCGGACAGGCCGGCACCATCGGCCTCGGAACGGGTGCAATGTGGGGAATAACCTTCAGAGACTTCGTACTTGATCTGTTCGAAGAACTCTCCGGAGGAAGGATTTACCACGTGTACGTCCAGCCTGGCGGAGTAAGAAGGGATCTTCCAGAGGGATTTAAGAAAAGTGTACTCTCAGTGCTGGATAAGATCGGGGAGCGCCTTCCGGAATTGGACAGGCTGACTCTGAACAACGCCGTATTCAAGCAAAGGACGGTCGGGGTCGGCATTGTAAAGCCGGAGTGGATAGACGAAATGGGTTTGGTTGGTCCCGTTGCCAGGGGCAGCGGCTCCCGTAGAGATGTAAGGAAAGATGCCCCATACGAAGCGTACGGAGAACTCGATTTCGAAGTAGTTACCGAGGATGGATGCGACATCTATTCGAGAGCTCTGGTGCGAAGAAGAGAGATCGATCTCAGTATGAACCTTATTCGTCAAATTCTTGACTTAATGCCCGGCGGTCCGATTGCGGTACCCCTTCCGAACCTTACCGAATGGAGAATACCACCTGGTGAAATTTACACCAGGGTAGAATCATCCAGAGGTGAATACGGATACTACGTTGTAAGCGACGGAAGTCTAAGACCGAGAAGGATTCACGTAAGGGGACCTTCCTACGTTCACGCGGTCACCCTTCTGGAGCGAATGCTGGTTGGGGCAAACATTGCTGATGTCTCAAATATTATGGTGAGCCTGACAACATGCCCCCCCGAGATTGAGAGATGACCATGAAATTCACCGACATAGTCTCACCATTCCTGGCCTGGTCACGTGCGGCTAAAAAAGCAGACACAATACCCTACCCAAAGAAAAGCAACCCTGGTTCCGACAGGTACAGGGGATTTCACAGGAACGATCTTGACAAATGCATAGGCTGCGGCAGATGTGAGGAGATATGCCAGAACCTTGCAATAAGCATGGTTGAGGTTAAGGATTCGCAACCCATTAAAGGCGACTCCGGGCTCAGACCCAGTGTGGACTACGGGAGATGCTGCTGGTGCGCTCTCTGCGTAGATGTGTGTTCAACGGGATCACTCTCCCTTTCGAACAGCTACAGCTGGCCCACCGATAATGCGGATGCCTGTGCCTTTATACCGGGCTCCGATGAGAAGGCCTGGGATGACTCCAAAAAGGGTTACCGTCAGGACAATTCCATTCTTCAATGGGCCGGTTCTCCAAGGGTTGAGATGCCGGTAGCCGAGCCTGACGAAAGAATCAAGAGTTTTGAGGAGGTAGTCAGGGGTTATTCACCCGAGCAGGCTGCCGCAGAGGCCGGAAGATGCATTCAGTGCGGTCTGTGCGTAACAGCATGTCCGGCTAATATGCATATTCCGGAATATCTCAGAGCCATTGCCAATGGGGATTACTCCCATGCGGTAAAGCTGTTCTTCGACAACAACCCACTTCCGGAAATGTGCGGAAAGGTCTGCACCAGAGAATGTGAATCCGTCTGCGCCATGGGTTATCAGGGAGAAGCTATCGCAATCAGATGGCTTAAGCGCTTCGCATGCGAGTGGTTCGAATCTCTTTCAGATGTACTGGCAGTGGATGAAAAGCCGCTGGAACCAAACGGAAGGAGTGTGGCAATAATAGGCACCGGTCCAGCAGGCCTGTCGGCGGCATACTACCTTACCCGCATGGGATTTGAAACCCATGTATTCGAGAAGGATGGAGAAGGGGGAGGTGTTGCCCAGAGCGCGATCCCTGAATACAGGCTCCCGTCAGGAGGCTATGAAAAGCAGATGGATGTATTCAGGAAAGCCGGTGTAAAATTCCACTACAATGCAGAAGTGTGCTGTGATGATATCCTGAAAATATCGGATGATTACGATGCGGTCTTCATCGCTGCCGGTCTACAGAGAAGCTCGGAGTTCACAATACCGGGAGTCGACCTGCAAGGTGTAGAACACGCTTTCTATTTCCTTATGAACCATCCTGAGGACGGTTCAATCGAAGCTGGTCGCAGAGTGCTTGTCGTTGGCGGTGGAAACGTTGCGATTGATACGGCAAGATCCTGCAAAAGGCTGGGAGCAGAAGTCGTGATCTCCTACCGCCGCAGGATAGAGGATATGCCAGCGGACGATGAAGAGATCCAGGAGGCAGTGGACGAGGGAATAGACTTACGTCCGCAAAACATACCGATACGGATAGAGGAGACGGATTCAGGCCTCTTATACATTTATGCCGAAGCCTTGATGATAGACGACCCGGCCGGAGGAAGGCCAAAACCTGTCCGGAAAGATGACATCGAACACGGGATCGAAGTTGATAAAGTATTCCTTGCCATTGGACAGTCATCCGATCTGAGCTTCCTGCCTGATGAGATATCAGATAATTTGAACATAAAATGGGGCAGGATACAGGTTGATGAGCATCAGTATACAGGAGTGAAGAACATCTATGCCGGAGGCGACATAACTCCTGGAGCCGGGGATGTGATCACTGCCATCGCTGATGGAATGAGGGCGGCGAAGGCCATAGCTGAAAGCTGCAGAACAGAATAACTACTAATCCAGTACAATCATTTTCGTAGTATCCGTGAAGTCGTCGGCAAACAGCTTAATTAGATAAATACCACCAGACATGCTTTCTATACAGGTCTCATACGTTCCTGCCGTATGTTGCCCACTTGCTATGCTGCCTACGCAGCGACCATTGATGTCGAACACCAATAGATTCACTTCACATGCAAATGGTAATGTGTACTTTATTGTTGCGGTTCTGTTCGAAGGATTGGGCGATACCGGATGCAGAGCGAAACCGGAGACTGGATCACCGCTCTCATCCTCTATATGCAATGTCGTATAGTGGGCATACTTCAGGCTATGAGGTGAAGTCGCATTATACTGCATATACGAGATGTGCGGGTTATCCGTTGTATCCAATCCAATTGAGGTGTAGTGTCCCGCATTCGCTTCAACGGTAGATGTCTCCCAGGTGTATCCGGATCGAAGAGCATAGCGAAGTGCACCAGTGCTTTGACTGTATGAGGAGACATGAGGTTCGTCGTTACTATCAAACGCAAGAGATGAATAATACCCACAGTAACCATCTGACTCTATCGTTGATTCTACCCAGGCGGAACCGTCGAACTCAGCGTATTTCAGATTCCCGTTGTAGTAATCGCAGTATGATATTCGCGGGTTATCGGCGGAATCGAGAGCTAGTGACGGCCAGTACCCTATTCCCGGTCCTTCATATACAACTGTGATTGTCCAGTCTGTGCCGTTCCATTCAGCGTATTTGACGCTTCCATAATTGTAATAGGCAATAAGAGGTCTTTCTGAAGAATCAATGACAATTGATGTGCCTTCACATGTTCCACTGTAGTTATCAAGAACGGTGGAATCCCAGGATGCCCCGTTGAGAATGGCATACCCGATACTGTGATCAGTGTGATCATAATACGAGATATGCGGTACATCGTTTGAATCAAGTGCCAGGGAAATGCAGCTTTTACCAGGTGTTGTAGTTACAAGCCATTCTGATCCATTCCATCGAGCGTACTTCAAGGTGTAATCTATTCTGTATGCAATATGTGGATAGCCGTTGCTGTCCAATCGCATTGCTGTCTGACCGAAGCTGTAGGATTGGTAAGGCTGAGTATCAACAGCGGTTAATACCCATGAAGAACCATCCAGGAAAGCATGCATCAGACTGCAGTTACCTGCTCCGGATTTGCTAAAAGGTTTTCTGAAATAGCTGATATGGGGATGATCCATATCATCCAGCACTATTGATGTATAGGCACCAGCATCATCTGAAGTAGGATCAACGTCTTCAATCACCCATTCGGCGAAAGCAGAAGTGGTAAATGCTACTAGAACAAGAAGCTTATACAATTGAAGTTTCATCCTGTCTCCTTTTCGAGTGTACTCAGGCCGAATCAAACATTGCAGTGTATAAGAATCCTGAAAAATTCTTTCAGTGGTTTTCGCTGACCTTTACCTCACCCCAGGTGACATGGTCGAAAGAGAGACCGGTACCGGTGACAAGAACGTAGGGTCTCAAATCCTCATTAGAGAAGTTCGACGAGTAGAAGCCGGGACAAGAAGTGCTGGGAGTATTCTCCACATGAGCAAATACACCATGATTCTCGAACGTGCCGTCAACCCATCCCTGTACGAATTCCGTAACGTCGATGACGTGCCATGAGGACTGTGTCGGCCAGTCGGTAGTGACGCTGCTGCTCTCGCTCCAGGATGGCAACGTATTGTACGTTAGCGTATTCTCGTCCCAGGATTCTGTGATCATGTAGTAGATGGGATTCCCCGCTCCGGGGCTTCCCGTGAAGCTCTTGCAATAGATCCAGAATTCCGCCGAGTCGATAACGGTTCCGGGCTCAATTATGGAGAGGTCCCATTCAATGCAGTAGTTGCAATAACAGTTCCCTACCCGCCCCTGGTACAGGTATGTATAGCCGCCGTTGGGATTCGTGGCGTTCGGCATGCAGTCGCAGGTGTAAGCATCCTGAAGGGGTTGAATGGAAACTTCTCCCGCATGCAGGATTGCGGGTGTGATGATACATAGCAGCAGTGCAGATATTCTCATGAGCAAATCCCCCTTCAGGGTAAGTTTCAGCCTAAAGGGCACTCTTTATCGATGCCCAGGTTGTTGTCTCGAGAGCACTTGTCCCGAACGGGTCCTCATTGGGTGTAAGAAGATACCAGTCCCCCGGCTCGCAGATCAGGGGCATGTAATGAAGCTCTGTGCCTGTGTACGGATCCCCCTGCATACCGCTCGAACCTTCCGGTTCGTTGCAGGAGGAGTTGTACATGAAGGCGATGTCGGAGTTTGTGACGCCATCCGGAGAACTCCAACCTATTATGATGAAGGTGACATAGTATGGAGGTTCCCCGCTCTCCACCCAGGGAGGAACGGCGTCCCACATCGCGACAAAATGGTCGGAGAACTCCTGGAAGTAGATCCCACCCTCCTCGGACGCGTCGAGGTCGCACCACCAGGGAGCCGCGAGCGCATCAACCCAGCATGAGTTGGTGGAGGGGAAGTGGGTGAAACCCCAGCCAAGGTACACATCACGGAAGACGATAGTGCCATTCGAACTGATGTAGATATCGTTGGATAGCTCACCGTAGAAGACAAAGTTGAAGCTCAGCGTTCCGGCGAACCAGTAAGTATCATCTCCCGGACCCATATATGTTCCGGTGGATGTGATATCCACCCAGTTGTTGTTAAAGAAATCGGGACTCTCATCCCTGTCGAACCAGTAGTATCCGCCTCCGTCAGGACCCCCAGAGGAGGCCAGACATGCGGTTATTCCAAGGAGGATTAGAATAATGAATCGCATTGGTTTCCCTTTCCTGCCGGGGGCGGTGACAGAAGGAGCCAACCCCCCGGGGGTATTTAATGTAAGAACCTTAGATCGAAGAACTCTTGATCGAAGCCCACGTGCTGGAATCGAGATTGGTTGTGATGCTCGATACGGATATGTTGTCATAGCGCACATTAAGAAGTGCCTTATCGTCGCTTCCGAAATTACAGCAGAAGCAGCCTATTCTTCCCGCTTCAGCGTACTGCGAGTTCGAACAAGTCAGCTGCCAGCTTGCAGGTTCATCTTCGAGCGTACCCTGCCAGATCCTTCCTGAGAGAGAGGTTCCCTCAACCTGGAATCGAATCCAGTAGGTCTGGTTGTGGTAGAGCGACATGTTTATGGACGTTATCGGCTGGGGTCCTTCGCTGGTAAGCCTCGATATGCCGAAGTAGTTCTGACTCGGTATGATGACGCAGAGATAACCTCTGAATGACGGCAAATATCCTCTTACCAGTATCCCTGCCCGAAAGCAGTTAACCGGAGTGATCTGAGCGACGATAGAGTAGTTAGCTGTGCTCATCGTCCCGCTCTGGTCTCCGTTATGGGAAGCCGCCGGTAGCCATCCAGTCCCACTGTTGGAGAGGACATATTCCTCATTGATCACGTTGTACTGGGCGTTCGCGGCGTATCCAGAAGACCATTCCAACCAGCCGTCGGCATTACCGTCGCTGAAGTCGTCCTCGAAGAGGACCTCAGCGTTAACCATGAGACCCGTAACCAGTAGCAGTGCTAAAAGCATTACTTTCAATTTAGAACCTCCTTTGTTGTGAAAAAGTGACGCAAAAGATTCACACTGCGCCGGTCTTTTCCGGATATTTTCAAGCACCTGGTGTAGCAGGTGCTCTGGAATTGAGAAGCTCACCGAAGACAAACCTCTCGAAAATGATCAGCGGCTCGGCTGTTCCCGTAACTTTCAGGGCGATCAGGGCTCCCTGCCAGCTGTTAACGATGAACTTCGCCATTGCGACTACATCCTCATCGTCAGGTAGGAAGCCCTGTTCTATAGCATGTTGCAGGCAAATAACTATCGGATTCGTGATATAGTCGAATACATCTGCGAGTTTCTCCCTGAATTTTGGGTTGGATGCAGCCATTTCCTGGGATAGATTGCCCAGTGGGCATCCGGACATGATCTCTTCATTAGTGAAGATCCGTCTGAAGTTCTCGAAAAACGCCTCTAACCTCTCCAGAGGGAGACTGTCGCACTCTCCTGTCAGATATCCGTAGAACAGCGGTTTGATCGAGTTGTGGAGATACTCGATCAGTCTGAGTCCGAAATCTTCCTTGCTCTTGAAGTAGTGGTAAAATGAACCCTTCGGAACTCCGGCTGCATCGAGGATCTCACTCAGCCCAGTATTGTTGAAGCCATTCCGTCGGATCACCTCGGCGCCCTTTTCCAGTATGAGCTGCTCCGTGTCATTCGTCATTTACCCGACCTCCATCTATATTGCTCGAATAATAGACCGGTCGTCTAGCTTTGTCAAGCAGATGAAGTGCTACCCATATGGCGGACCATCATCCATATGAATCCTCTACCGAAACATGCTCCGCTTCCAGGACGTGACAAAGACCCTTCATGGGAATATTCTATGTTCAATATGGTATCATCTGAAACGCAATAAGATCGGGGGAACAATGAAAGTGTTAACGAATCTGTCAGCTACTGCTGTCATCCTGCTTACAATAGTCTTAAGTTGCTCAGCTGAAGAGAATCTGTCTGTGCCTGAAGCACACTTCGTTACGGATATTCAGTCTGTTCAGGAAGTGGTCCGGGGTAATAACGACTTCGCGCTGGATCTATATGAAGAAGTATGCCATACGCATGAATCGGAAAACATCTTCTTCTCTCCCTACAGTATCTCCACAGCCCTTGGACTAGCCTATACCGGAGCAAGAGGACAGACGGCTGTTGAAATGGCTGATGTTCTTCACTTCACGCTCCCTGTTGAAACAATCAACAGAGCTTTTCATTCATTGAGTGAAACTCTGAGTTCGGGTAATCTTATCGGGGCAGAATCCGGAGATCCATTCACTCTTTCAATATCCAATGGCCTCTGGGTTCAGGATGGTTTCACTCTTTTGGATGAATACATTGATGAAGTAACGGAGTATTACAGCGCTGCAGTCAAAAACCTCGATTTCATCGATGATCCCGACCATTCGCGGGAAACCATCAACAATTGGGTTGCTGAGAGTACAATGGACAGAATACAGAATCTGATCCCCCCTGGTGTGCTGAACGATGAGACCAGGGTTGTTCTGACGAACGCGGTATACTTCAAGGCTTCCTGGCTGAAACCATTCGATGAACGCTCCACGTCAGACGCTCCGTTCGTCCTGACCGATGGTTCTACAATCGAAGTCCCGATGATGAACCAAACTGATCATTTCAGGTTCGTTTCCACTGAAGGATGCAGCGCTGTCGAGCTCGATTATGCCGCAGGCAATGCAAGCATGCTCATACTTCTTCCAGATGGAGACATTGAGGAATTTCAACAGAATTTTGATGCGGATATGCTGGAAATGATCAGAAGAAGACTTTCTTCCGTTCGTGCAAGCATATCCATGCCAAAGTTCGAATTCTCGAGAAGCTTGCAACTGAGTCAGATGCTCAAAACACTTGGAATGGAATCCGCCTTTGCGAGCGGCGCCGATTTCAGCGGGTTTACAGGAAATCCTGACCTCTTCATCTCGGAGGTTCTGCATAAGGCTTTCGTAAAAGTTGACGAAGCCGGCACTGAAGCCGCGGCTGCCACAGCAGTGATAATGGGCTTAACGGCCATGCCTGAAGAGCCGGTTGAGATGAACATAAACCGGCCGTTCCTGTTCTTCATACTTGATAGAGAATCAGGATGTATAGTCTTCATGGGAAGGATCGTGGATCCTTCAGTCTGAGTAGGACCTCTATGAGTATCAAGTGATTCCTGCTCGGCGGGTGTGTAGATTTTACCTGCGCACAAATAGAAAAGGAGGCCGAAGCCTCCATTTCTGGTAGCCCTGAGTATCAGTTCTTTGAGCCCTCTCAAGGATTGGCTAATAGGGCTCAACATTTTGATGTCTATATCGGATAGACTATCGGTTCAGCCATGATTTCACATTCTCCAGCAGGCTCTTTGCTTCAACGAGAGCATTCTCTGCCTCATCTTCACTAATTATCTCGAAACTCTCATATGTCGCTGCATTTCTACGTTGTCGAAAACCATCAAGCATATCAACTGTTTTTGATGTAATCCTTACGGTTACCTCAAGACTCTGGATTTCATGGTAGTGGTCGCCTGTTCTTGACACCCTGTATCCACTCCTGAACAGGCAGGCTCTGGCACAACAGAGAATTGCGTCATAAGCCATCTTCATCTTCCATGCAGAGGACAGTCCATCAAGAGTCTCAGCCTGGCTAATTGCATGCTCAGCCGTCTCGATGAGGGCTGTCACTTCACTATCAGTGGGTGAATGAATATCAAGCCATTGATTCTTTTCCCATAATTCTAAGTTCATCATCACTTCCGATCACGAAGATTTTCTTTCCATTTGAGATTCTCCAAATGAATCCCTTTTCCTGTAACTTATCTGCATACTCACTCCTGCTGAAGCAGGACGTGTTTACTTCTCGGCCGATTTCTTGACCTGCTTTACGCAAGTGACTCACCAATTCAGCATGAGAAATATCACCGACAACCAATAAATCCAGATCACTTGACTTGCCAAAAGAACCAGATGCAATGGAACCGTATACGAAAGCAATTTCAATTCTATCAGTAATTGGTTTCAGTAAAGATTGTAACCTATCCGCTACAGCACCTGTCTTAATGACGATATTTTTCAGATCCGCATAGATCGGACAATCCTGATTGGCTGAGTAGTGCTTCTGATTGCCCGATCTTGATCTTGAAACGATCCCAAGATTACATAACCTGTCAAGTTCCTTACTAAGGTTTGTCGAATCCAATTCGAGAATCACTGATAACTGTCTGATATAGTACTTTTCATCTGGATGCATGTAGAGCCACTCAATAACTTTGGCACGTGTTCCAGAGCCGAATAGTTGTTTAAGCATCTTTCTCCTTTGCAGCAACTTACTGAATGCTTCTCTGTGAATACAGAAATACTTGCAGTACTATTCACCCTTATTGCAGTACTTTCTACCATATATGCAGTATTTTTTACTACTATCGCAGTAAATATTACTGCATACTTCGTTCATGGCAAGTGGTACTTTTTCTTCGAGCTGTGTGCTTGTCGCAACGTTAATGATTCCTGAAGCGCAGCGCTGTCCACCTATCTGGAAAGGCCACACTTCTTTCCAGCTAATTGTGAACAGTGGTTGAGATTGCAGAGTGCCCTATTCTCGGGGGTTTTGGCATATACATGAGAAGAGGGATTTCGAACCCCACCTAAATCAAAGGCGTTCAACATATTCGAGGTGATGAACGCCCCTGATTCAAATGTGGTAGCGGCGGAGGGACTTGAACCCCCGACCCGCGGATTATGATTCCGCTGCTCTGCCAACTGAGCTACACCGCCAGGGACGGGAACAATAGAAATACTGCTGCCATATGTCAAGAAGAATCAGGCTTTTGAGTACTACAGAGGGTATTAAACCTGCTCAATACTTCAGCAAGATCCTCTTTATCTAATCCCTTCTCGTCTTTCTGAATCCTGAGGAGTACTGCTGAAACCCCGGACCACTCGATTATGCTTACATTCACTGTGTAATCCTTTACCGCTTCAAGCAGATGTTGAAAGGAAACAGTGTGAGACTCGGATACACAGCATATCAGAGTCGCAATCTTCCGCTTACCAAGGAATACGTCCAGGGAAGTGGGGTTTTCAATGGTGTTTCCGAATTCAAGAAAAGATGAGATCGATACGTAAATCAGGCGAATATGAAGCGCCAATTCATCAACTGACATGCTTGATCTGAGAAAATCCTCGATATGATAGTAAAAATCTGTGATAATGTGATCAGGTATATCCTGAATCATCTCCCTGATTTCCACCAATTGTCTTACATCATTAAGCCGCATCCCCCGATCAAAATCCCTGAATTTACCAAAGCTGTCTTCTATGGCCAGTTTAACGTCTCTGTATGCGTCCTCCATTTCTATGAATGCTTCACGCTCAACTGCAATATCTATGATATCCACCCAGATCTCCCGATAATTCGAAGGA
>JAUWJE010000304.1 GCA_030607835.1 Candidatus Fermentibacterota bacterium
ATAGCCATGCGGTACGGAGCCGTACCTCTTGTCAGAAAAACAGGCGGACTTGCCGACACGGTAATCGATGAGAAAGATAACGGTTTCGGTTATGTTTTTGATAATTCGGATCCGGACGAACTGCTAAGGGCAGTTCTCCGAGCAAAGAGGCTGTTCGGGAACAGGCGCAAGTGGGTCTGGCTGATGAAAAAATGCATGAATCAGGATAATTCCTGGAACAGCCGGGCTGAACAGTACGTAAAGGTTTACCGCGAAGCAGTTGAATCAAGGAGGGGAAGATGAGACTTCCAGAAAAAACCGTTGAATCTCTCCTTTCCGTATTCACTCAATTCTGGCATACCGATCACGCTTACTCACTTCTGAAGAATACCAGGACCGCCGGGATTGTAGTGATTGCTTCTGTAATAGTGATTTCTGCATCAGGTTACATTCCAACACTGCTCATTGACTGGAACGAGGTGCAGGAAGAATGGACTGATGAGAGGATGCCTGAGCTGATAGACCAGGAATTTACTCCTGCACAGGCAGACAGTGTTATCTCGGGTGAACTCTATGAAATGCGCGGAATGATGGAAAGCCTCCCACTTGCAAGGCTTATTGAGAGAGGATTGATGGCTGTCATCGGTGCCCTGGCAGCCTTTGGAATAGTATTCGCGGTTGAATCCAGGAAGGTTGGAAGGCTTGCGGATTACATCACATCTGCGATGTTGTCTCAATCGGCATACATGCTTACCGGTGTGTTGCTGGTTGTTGTTGTTACAATCCTGAAAATACCTCCAACGGTAAGGCTGAATCTTGCAGTGTTAGTTCCGGTTGATACTCTTTCCCCATCAAGAATTCATGTTTTCCTGTTCACATTTCTAAGCAATATTGACATCCCTTCAGTTGCAGCGCTCCTTCTTTGGGGAAGGGGGCTTTCAGCAATGCTTGGACGGAGGCATTCATGGGGAATCAGGCTCTGTATTTCAGTATATATAATAGGAATTTTGCTTATTTCTTTACCGGTGATGTTCGCACCGGTAGCTTAAAAGGAAAGGTGTGTTGACCGAATGAGAAAAGTCTCAATATTTCTGCTCTTAATGGTTTCAGTGCTATTCGGACAGGATGATGAGCTTGTCCTTGACCTTTCCGGCTGGGTTCAGCTGGCTTTTGAAAATTCTCCTGACCTCGACAGGTCGTCAGCGGATCTATTTTCTGCGGATGCCGCGGTATCCTCGTCTTCATCATTTCTATGGCCCTTGCTCACATTCAGTTCTTCAGCAGGGCATTCATGGAGTTCGACACCTGATATGGCCGGAGGCTACACTGATACAGATAATTCCTCCTGGTCATTGTCAGGCAGACTGTCCCAGGAGATTCTGGCGAGTGGTGGCAGCAGCTGGCTACGACTGTCCGGCAGCAGGCACGCCAGAGAGGCATCCAGATATGATCTGGACCAGGCCAGACTGGAACTGACCATGGATGTGATAGAAGCTTACTACGGTGTGATAGAATCCATTGGACTTTATTTTACATCGGAGAAAGCTCTTGATCGAACCAATGAACAGATGCGAAGAATCCAGTCTTTGTATGATCTTGGAGCCGCAACGAATCTTGAACTTATTCAGACTGAGGTTCAACAGAGTCGTGACAGTTTTACGCTGCTTCAGAGAAAACAGGCA